>CAXMPL010000024.1:0-1572 GCA_964195125.1 uncultured Kiloniellales bacterium
TGCAGTTCCGGCCCCGTCGCGACGAGCCCTCGTGGGAGGTCCACGAGGCCGCCGCCAGGGACTTCGCCCATCGCTACACCGCCATCGAGCTGCATCCGCTCGACGGAGACGCCTCGGCGGAGTTGGTCGCCAACCTGCTCAAGGTGGAGGGCCTCACCCAGTCGGTTCGCACCCTCATCCTCGACAAGGCCGAGGGCAACCCCTTCTTTGTCGAAGAGGTGATTCGATCGCTGCTCGACGCCGGCATCATCGTTAGCGAGGACGATCGCTTCGTCGCCACCGCAGACATCGACACGTTCACCGTTCCGGACACGCTGGCGGCGGTACTCGCCACCAGGCTCGATGCGTTGCCCGCTGAGGAACGCAAGGTGGTGCAGGCGGCGGCCGTGATCGGCAGGGAATTCTCCTTCGACATGCTCGGGGAGCTCACCGACGTCGGCGTCAACCTCGATCAGGTTGTACGCGACCTGGTGCGTCGCGAGATCGTGGTCGACCAACCGGGGACGGGAGCCCGCACCTATCTGTTCAAGCATGCACTCACCAGGGACACCGCTTACGAGACGTTGCTCCAGGGGGTGCGCACCGACCTGCATCGCCTGGTCGGCAAGCTGATCGAGGAACGGGACCCGAGTCGCGTTACCGAGCTCGCCTACCACTTCACCGAAGCGGGCGAACCGTCTCTTGCCTTCCCCTACCTGGTGAGCGCCGGAGACGCCGAGCTCAACGCATTCGCCACCCAGTCCGCCATCGCCCAATACCAGAGCGCCCTGGAGGCGTTTAGCCCGGGAGACGACGTCAACATCGCGGCAAAGGCCTACGAGGGTCTTGCCCAGGCTTACATCTTCAGCGGCGATATCCCGACTGCGACAGCAACCTATGGCGAGATGCTCGCCTTCGGCGAGGATGTCGTCGTGCAGGAAATCCAGGTGTCGGCGCTGAACAAACGAGCGTTGGCACATACCACGATCACCGGTGACCTGGTCTCTGCAGAAGCCGATCTGCTGCTGGCGAGGAAGATCGGAGAGGCTTGCGGTTACCAGGCCGGGATCGCCGAGTTCCACACGGTGTACTGCGCGCTCAACACCGCCCAGGGCAACTTGGAGACGGCCGCCGAGCATCTAGAGGAAGCCGTCGACCTCGGCACCGAGATCGACTCGACCTTCACTCGCAACTTCGGGCTGGCCCACCATGCCTCCACGCTGTTGCTGATGGGTCGCTTCGCCGAAGCGAATCAAGCAGTCGCAGAAGCACTCCCGATCGTCGAGGCGAGCGGCGATCGTCTCCACAAAGCGGAGCTCATCGGCATCACTCGTGCAACCGCGCGGGCGAACCTCGGCGAGCCACTGAAGGGGCTTGAAGACGCAAGGTGGGGCGCTGGTGAGCTCAGGGAAATCGGGGCGATCTTCAACGAGCCGATTCCCACATTTACCGCCGCCTTCATCGCCATGCAGCTAGGCAGGCTCGAGGAGTCGGTACAGGCGTGGGAACGCACAATGGCGCTGGGTGAGATCCTCGGAACCAATGGTCTGATCGCTTCAGCCGCGGCCGGGATGGCAGGAGTGCGTATGGCCA
>CAXMPL010000025.1:0-9228 GCA_964195125.1 uncultured Kiloniellales bacterium
TGAAGTGTTTTACCACTTCGATGCCTTCGTACCCGACTTGCGTCGTTTCCTTAGGCTGGTCCGGTCGAAACCTGGGCTGTTCCGTCCGGACCCGGAGGTCACTCCGAGGAGTGGATCCTCCCGTTCGTAGCCTGGGCCGAAGCCCTGTTTACGAACCCCCTTCCGACCCGCTTCCCCGACGGCGAACCGCCGAAGATCGGTAGCCCGAAGGCCCGTCTTCCGGGTGCTCTGCGGACCGAAGCCCGCCGAGCACGCGGAAACCTACGCGACCTACGCGGTCAACGTCAATTCAGATCCGTGATCCCTTTTCGCGTGTTATCAAAGGATTTGTCAGTCGCAAGTCGCAAGACGCAGGACGCAAGACCGAAGTGCACCATCATTCTTCTTGAAACTTGGGACTTGAGACTTGTGGCTCGAGAGTTACATTCGTGTGGTTCGTGTCACACCCCTCCCGTATAGTTGGGGTATGACCGCTGACACCGCGACCGAGCTCGCAGACGATTATTCGTTCACCTCGCTGTCGCCCAGCCGGGCCAGCGACTTCAAGCGCTGTCCGCAGCTGTTCAAGTTCAGCGCGATCGACCGCATCGAGACTCCACCCAACGTGTATCAGGCGCGGGGCACGACCGCCCACCTCGCACTGGAGCGGTTGTTCGACCTGCCGGCTGAGGATCGCACCGCGGAGCGGCTCTATGACCTGTTCCGCGAGGCCTGGCAGGAGTTGAAGCCGGCCGAGTTCTCCGAGCTGTTCGAGGACGAGGCCGAAGAACGGCAGTGGGGCATCGAGAGCCTGGAGATCCTCGCCAACTATCTCAAGGTGGAGGACCCGACCAGCTTCGACCCCCTGGCCAAAGAGCTCGACATGACCCAGAACGTCGGGGCGATGACGATCCGCGGCATTCTCGATCGCATGGAAGAGAGCCCAGACGGCCTGGTGATCACCGACTACAAGACCGGCAAGGCCCCCCCGGAGCGGTACGCGCTCCCTGCATTCTTCGCGCTGAAGATCTACGCGCTGCTCATCCGAATCCGTGAGGGTCGCACCCCGGCCACCCTCAAGCTGATCTATCTCAACGGGCCGACGGTGTACGAAATCCCGGTCAACGATCACCAGCTCGACGCCATCGAGCGTCAGCTCACCGCGCTGTGGACCGCCATCGAGCGGGCAATCGAAAACGACCGGTTCCCAACGCGCACCGGCCCGCTATGCGACTACTGCGCCTACCAGGACATCTGCCCGGCGTTCGCTTCGGAGGATTGACCTGGCAACCACGGTGTGGACCATTGGACACGGGGCAGGATCGTTCACCGACCTCGAGCAGCGCGCCTCTCCCTACGGGATTTCGATGATTGTCGACGTCCGGTCCCAGCCGTACTCGCGACATGCCCCTGACTTCACCAGGCCCGGGCTCGAACTGTTGTGCGATGAAGCGGAGATCGGCTACCGATGGCTGGGAACCACCCTCGGCGGCAAACCGGACCAGGGCCCGGTTGGGCCGGAGCGCCCTGGCTTCGATGAGTCGATCGACGAGCTGGTCGAGCGCGCCGGCTCGACCCCAACCGTGATCCTGTGTGCCGAGCTCGAACCGGGCGCCTGTCATCGCTCGACCATCGTCGGTGCCGCCCTCAATGAGCGCGGCGTCGAAGTGATCCACATCCTTGGCGACGGCTCTACCAGCCGCCACGAGCCTCCGCTGCCGTTCTCGTGACTGCGGAAACAGAAATCCGCATCGCGCCTGATGAATGGCCAGCGCACATCGCCAACACCGACGGTCCCCAGCTCATCGTGGGTGGCCCGGGGACGGGCAAAACCGAGTTCCTGGTGAGGCGGGCCAGGACGCTCATCGATGCCGGACACGGCGGCAACCTCCTCGTCGTCACCTTCTCGCGTCGCGGTGCCGCCGACCTCGACGGCAGGATCAGCGAAGCCGTCGCCCACTCGATGCCTGCGGTCGACGTCACCACGTACCACTCCTTCGCGCGCCGCCTGCTCGAGACTCACGCCGCCCTCCGTGGATGGGATTCTGCACCCGAGGTGCTGCCGGGGCCCGACCAGAAACGGCTCATCGCCCTTCTCCTGTCCGAAGAGGACCCGTCGGCATGGGCCCACACCTACCGCAGCCTCTTGAACACCAGCACCTTCGCCGACGAGGTGACCGACTTCGTGCTCCGCTGTCGTGAGCAGCTCGTCGAGCCCGACGATCTCACCAAACTCGATCGCGACGACTGGCGCGGCCTCGCTCCGTTTCTCAAACGGTACGACGACGCCCTCCGCGATCGGTTGGCCATCGACTACGGCACGTTGCTCTCCGAAGCTGCCGCCCTGGTTGCCGACGACGAGGTGATGGACACTCTCGATCGCCAATACCGCTACGTGCTCGTCGACGAGTACCAGGACACCACACACGCCCAGGCAGCGTTCCTGCAACGCCTCACCCGGCGTCATCGCAATATCACCGCGGCAGCCGACCCGTACCAATCGATCTACAGCTTCCGCGGAGCCGAGCTGGAGAACGTGGCCCGGTTCCCAGAACAATTCCCAAACGCCGGCGGCGAGCCGGCCACACGCATCGTGCTCACCACGTCGCATCGGGTCCCGCAGCCGATTCTGGACGCCGCGGTGCGGGTGACCTCCCACGAGCTTCCAGGCGCCGCAGGCAAGGTCATCGCCACTCGCCAGGACGGATTGGTCGAGACCTACCGGTTCGAACAGCAGGTCGAAGAGGCGGAGTGGATCTCGTCCGAGATCGAGCGCCTCCACCTCGAACAGCAGATCCCCTACAGCCGAGTGGCTGTCTTCACCCGGTCAAAACGTCGCTTCCTCGGACCACTGTCGCGGGCGTTGGAGCGCCGAGACATACCGCACGACCGGCCCGATGCCAGGCTCATCGACCAGCCGGCGGTGCGCTTCACCCTCGACGTGGTGATCGCGGCCACCGGGGTCCCCTCCGACGCCGACCTGGCGCTACGAAGGATCCTGCTCGGGCCCTTGTTCCGAACCCCGCTCGCCCGGCTACGTGAGATCGAACGAGAACGCCTTCGCCAAGGCCTGTCCTGGCCCGCCGCGCTCCGGCTGCTCGTCCCGGGCGGCCAAACCCTCGCCGGGTTCATCGAGGACCCGGGGTGGGCAACCCGGCGCCCGGCATCGGTTGGGCTGTGGGAACTGTGGTCGACGCTGCCGCAGATCCATGCGATCGTGGCCGACCCTGTCGCCACCGAACATCGGGCCGCATGGTCATCGTTGTCGCAGGTGCTGGTCCGGTGGAACGACCGGGAACCGACCGGGACGCTCGACGACTACCGCCGGTTCGCCGAGGCAGACGAGTTCGAGGCCAGCCCCCTGCTCGCCTATCAGGGCAGCGACAGGGATCGGGTGACGCTCACCACCCTGCACCAGTCAAAGGGCCTCGAGTTCGACGTGGTGTTCATCGCCGACGCCGTCGAAGGCGTCTTCCCCGACCTGCGCACCCGCGACTCGTTGCTCAACACCAGGCATCTCCAGCCTTCGCTGCCGACGGACACCACCGGCTATCTCCGGTTCCGGCTCGACGAGGAGCGCCGCCTGGCCTACACCGCGATGACCAGGGCGACGCGACGGGTGGTGTGGACGGCGACCGACTCGGGGTACAGCGAGGGCATTGGTATCCCCAGCCGGTTCCTTGCCCTCGCTGCCGGCACCGACACGGTGGACGAAGCAGCCAAGCGGCCCCCGAGACACACTCGCCCGATCACCCCGCGTGAGGCGGAGAGCGCCCTGCGTCGCGTGCTCGCCGACCCACACCAAACCTCCGCCAAGCGGATCGGCGCCGCCGCCGTGCTCGCCGCCGGGCCCCAGCACGGTCTGCGTCATCCCGATGAGTTCTCGGGGTATCTCGAGCCAGGGCCTGACGACAACGTCATCGGCGACTCGATGCACCTTTCCCCAAGCCAGGCGGACGCCTACGAGACCTGTCCTCGGCGCTATGTGCTGGAGCGGCGACTCGGCATTGGTGGCGGTGACAGCGTGTACGCCGAGTTCGGCACATTGATCCACGACGTGCTCGAGACCGTCGAATCAGCGGCCACCGAACGCGGGGACCAGCATGCCACCCTCGACGAGGCGGTCGACGAGCTCGACCGCCAGCTGTACAGCGGGCGTTTCGGAGGCGGCGCCTTCGACGCGGCCTGGCGAGAGCGCGGCCGCAAGGGACTCACCGCCCTATACGAGGCCTGGCCGTCAACCGGCCGGCCGGTGGCACATGAGCACGAACTGCACCTCACCCACGGGGAAACGGAATGGATCGGGCGGGCCGACCGCATCGAGGCCCGCGACGGCGGACTCGCCGTAGTCGACTACAAGACGCCGAAGACCGCCATGGCCGTCGGCGACGCCAAGGGGTCGCTCCAGCTCGGTTTCTATGTCCTCGCCTCCCGCAACGACGAGAGCCTCGCCGAGGTCGGCATCGCTGATCAGGCCGAGCTGTGGTACCCGCTCGCCATCCTGAAGAGCGGTATCACCGTTCGGCCCTTCGACGTCGACCGTCTCCCCGAGGTGGAAGAACGCATGCGAGCGGTCGCCCACGGCATCCGCAACGAACGCTGGGACCCGCACCCGAACCGGGGTTGTCCGAAGTGCCCGGTGCGGTCCGTTTGCCCGGCACGGCCCGAGGGAAGAGAGGCGTTTGCCGGATGAGCATGACCCTCACACCCGAGCAGCGGGCAATCGTCGCCCATCCTCTCGAGCCGCTTCGGGTCTCGGCCGGGGCGGGCACGGGAAAGACCACGACGATCGTGCTCCGCCTCGCCGCTTTCATCGAAGGCGGAATCGACCCAGAACAGACGCTCGGCATCACGTTCACCAACAAGGCCGCCGAGGAGTTGGCCGATCACCTGCGGGGACAGCTCCCCGAGCTGGCCGCGACCGGGCGCGAGGTCGAGGTGACCACCTACCACGGCTTTGCCTACGGGATCCTTCAGGAGTTCGGTGCCCTGGTTGGGATGGAGCGTGGTGCCGATGTCATCGGACCCGGCTTCCAGCGCCAGCTCCTCGAAGAGGGTCTCGTCGCAGGGGATTATGACTCGCTCGATCTCACCGCTCCTGCGCATCGGGTCGACGAGTCCGCTGCCTTGACCCGGCAGCTCGGCGACAATCTGCTCACCACAGCCGACCTCACTGCCGCGGCGCCCGATTCGCTTGATTCCGTGTGGGAAAAGCGACTCGAACTGGCTTCGGTGGCGGAGGCCTATGCCGAGGCGAAAAACCGCGTCGGGGTGGTCGACTACGCCGACCTGGTCCGTCTCGCCCACCGGGTGGTCACCGAGTATCCGGAGCTCGCCGGGCGCATCCGGGATCGGTATCGGGCGGTGCTGCTCGATGAGTATCAGGATTCCGATCCGGCCCAGCGCCTGCTCATGGTTGCGGTATTTGGTGATGGCTTCCCGGTCACCGCCGTCGGGGACACCGATCAGACCATCTACGAATGGCGGGGCGCTTCGCTGGAGAACTTCGAAGGATTCCCCAACCATTTCCCCACCGCTGACGGCAAGCCGGCTGCGACGCTTCCGTTGACCGAAAACCGTCGATCGGACCGGGTCATCCTCGATCTCGCCAACCGGATCCGCGCCGAGATCCATGGACCAGGCGGCTTCGACCCGCTGATCCCAGTCGATGCGGCGGCATCAGGGGAAATAGAGGTGGCCTGGCTGCGCACCGAAGCCGACGAAGCCAACTGGATCGCCAACCGTGTCATCCAGGCGAGCGAGGCAGGGACTCCGTGGAGCGAGATCGCCGCCCTCTTCAGGAAGAACAAACACATCGGAACGGTCCGAGACGCCCTCCTCGACGCCGGGGTGCCGGTGCAGGTCGTGTCGCTCGGCGGGCTGCTCGACGTACCCGAGGTGTCCGACCTTCATGCCTGGCTCCGGGTCCTTCACGATCCTGAAGACTCGGCGGCGCTGGCTCGCATCCTGCTCGGCGGCAAGTTCCGTCTCGGGCTGGGTGACCTGGCTCCCGTCGCCGGGTGGGTGAAGGGCCATCGCCGCCACACCGAGACCGACGATGCCACACCCCTGGCCCTCATCGAGGCTATCGATCGCATCGAGGAGGTCGACGGATTGGCCGCGCCGGCGCTTCGCCGACTACAACGGTTCCGCGACATCTACCGCGAGCTGCTGGTCACCGCCCAGGGTGTGTCGCTCGTCGAGTTGTCCCGGCAGATCCTCAGCGCCCTCGAAGCATGGACCGAGATCGACGCCATGGACGATCACGCGGCACTCAGCGCCCGTTTGAACCTGTACCGGTTCCTCGACCTCACCGAGTCGTGGAGCCCGCTGGAAGGTCGACCGTCGCTCGGTGCCTTCCTCGGCTACCTCGAAATGTTGAGTATCGATGGTGTCGTCGACGAGCTCGATACCGCGGGGATCTCCACCGAGGAGGCCGTTTCCCTGCTGACCGTGCATCGGGCCAAGGGCTTGGAATGGGACACGGTGGTGCTACCCACGGTGACCAAGGGCACCTTTCCTTCCGGATCGGCGGGGTATGACAATCCGATCGATTTTGCGAGATATCTGCCATACGAGCTGCGCATCGACGCAAAGACCCTCCCCGATCTGTCCGACACGAAAAACAAGGAAGAGCGCACCGAGATCCTGCGGGAGCATCACCGCGCCAGTGAGTGGCGCATCGGATACGTGGCGACAACCAGGGCACGCCACGACCTGATCATCACCGGATCTTTCTGGAGCGACGGCAAGAAACCCCGCGAACCGTCTGAGCTGTGGTCCATGGCGCGGGAGCTTGCAGCAACCGAGACGATCATCGACGAGCCAGGAGAGCCCCCGACACCGGTGGGCGATGTCCGCGGCACGCCGGGACCCGACCCGCTGTTCGGGGAGGAGGGCTGGCCCTCGGCGCTGCGCGCCGCGGTCGCCGATCCCGACTGGCTCCACAGCCAGGGTGCCCTGGCATCGGCCGCCGCCGAAGAAGCGGCACAACTCCGACTCGAGCTTGGAGCCCTCCCACAGCCGCCCGAGCCTCTTCCCGATCCCGTGCCTGTGACCTCGGTCACCGGTCTGGTCACGCTGGCGCGGTGCCCGCAGCGTTTCAAATGGGGGGTGGTCGAGCGGCTCCCGATCCGACCGTCGGCGGCGCGGCGCCGCGGCGTTGACTTCCACCGCAACGTCGAGCTGCACAACATTGGCAAGGTCCCGCTGACCGACCTCGACCTTGACACCTACGACCTCACCGTCGGCTCCGGCGCCGAGGCACCAGCCGGCGACCCGTTCACGGTGTTCCTCGGCTCGCGGTTCGCCGGTCAGAAACCGCGATTCGCCGAGGTGCCGGTGGATCTTCGTGTCGGCGAAGCACACATCAGGGGACGAATCGACGCCGTGTACGAACCGGAACCGGGCACCTGGGAGATCGTCGACTACAAATCCGGTGGACTCTCCGACAACGAGGCACTGGATGTGCAGCTCCAGGCCTATGCCCTGGCTGCCGCGGATGGGGCGATCGCTCCCGACATACCCGAGCGGCTCACCGTGACCTTCGCCTTCTTCGGTGGGGATGAGTTCGCCGAGCGCTCGTTCGTCGTCGATGACGCGTGGTTGGCTGCGGCGCGAGATCGTGTCGAGAGCCTCGTCGAGTTGATGGTGGCCGCCGATCTGAGACCGACTCCCTCCGAGGACTGTCACCGCTGCGACTTCCTCGCCTTCTGCGCCGCCGGGCAGGAGTTTGTGGAGGCGCACCCCCTTCCCTCCCCCGTCGGCAAAGGTCGATAGCCCCTTCCCCGCGCGTTTTCTCCCCTCTTGGGGGAGAGCCGCGCTGGGCTGCGACGCGGCAGTACTGCCCCCGCCGGGGGGAGATACAGGCGAGAAACGAGACCCTCACACGACCTTGCCGTCGACGACGTCGATCACGATCGTGACCGGGCCGTCGTTGGTCAGCGATACGTCCATCATCGCCCCGAACCGGCCCTGCTCCACCTCGACTCCTTCGGCCTCGATGGCGGCGGCGAGGGTGGCAAGCAGCGGCTCGGCGATCTCCGGAGGTGCCGCCCCGTTGAAGGCCGGCCTGCGGCCCTTGCGAAGGTCGGCGAGCAGGGTGAACTGGCTGATCAGCAGCATCGACCCTCCGGCGTCGACGATGCTCCGGTTCATCTTCCGGTCGTCGTCGGGGAATATGCGCAGCCCGACGAGCTTGGTGGCCAGCGTCATGGCGTCTTGCTCGGTGTCCTCGGTGGCGACCCCGACCAGCACAACCAGGCCGGTGCCGATTGCCCCGATCGTCTCGCCTTCGACGGAAACGTTGGCCTCGCTCACTCGTTGGATCACGGCTCGCATCGTTTCGGAACCGTAGCCGCCGTTAGGCTCCGCCGATGGCCGCCGACCCCCGCGTCACCGCAGCAATGGATTCGGCCGGAGTCGCCTACGAGACCATGGACATCGACCCCGACCTCGCCGATACCGCGGCGTTTTGCGAAGCGTATGGGATACCGCTCGAAAACTCCGCCAACGCCATCCTGGTGGCGTCGCGGAAACCGGAAGGCCACAACGCCGTCTGCCTGGTCCTGGCGCACACCCGACTCGACGTCAACGGCGTCGTCCGCAAGAAGCTCGGCGTACGCAAGGTGAGTTTCGCCGCTGCCGAGTTGACCGTGGACCTCACCGGCCAGGAAATCGGCGGGGTGACCGTATTCGGCTTGCCGGACGGGCTCCCCGTGTGGGTGGACGCCGGCGTGCTCGACCGCGACTGGGTGATCGTCGGTGCCGGCTCGAGGTCGGCCAAGATCAAGCTGGATCCTTCCCAGTTCGGAGAACTCCCGGGGTTCGAAGTCGTCGAAGGCCTCGCCAAGGTACCGGAGACCGGGTGAAGTAGAGGCTTCAGGACCCGACCAGGGGGCCCGATCCACCTTCCGTGCCCACCTCACTCCCTACAATTCCATCCGTGCTTCGCGAGATCCCGTTCTCCATCGTCCGTGGTTTCCTCATGGGCACAGCCGACATCGTGCCCGGCGTCTCCGGCGGGACCATTGCGCTGGTCCTCGGCATCTACGAACGTCTGGTGGCGTCGATCCGGGCCGGTAGCTCGGCACTAGGAAACATGGTTCGGCTTGATTTCGATGAGACCAAAACCAGGTTGGGCGAAGTGGAGTGGGGGTTGATCCTGCCGCTCGGGGCCGGCATCCTGATCGCCATCGTCTCGCTGGCTTCGGCCCTGCAGCGACTCCTCCACGACTATCCCGAGGTGAT
>CAXMPL010000026.1:0-10786 GCA_964195125.1 uncultured Kiloniellales bacterium
GTGGCCACCTTGGCCGCTGCCGGTCCCCTGATGGTCGGACTATTGAGAGACGGCACCGGTGCCTACGCCATTCCGATCACACTCACCGCCGGTGTCCTCGTCGTAGCCGCCGTACTCACTGCTCTCGCAGAACCTGCTTCCCGTAACAGGGCGCACCGATAGGTGACCGGTCGTCTCGACAGAAGTGGAGCCTCTTTCCCCGCTCTTGGCTACGGGCCGCTCGGGCCGCGGCTCCGCAAATCGCTTTTGCCGACAGAGACCGGGTCTTTCTGTGGAGCGCCATTTTTCCCGCTCTTGCCGCTACGCGGCGGGCCGCTCGGGCCACGGCTCCGCAAACGGCCTTGCCAACAAAGACCTGAGCGCGCTATTTGCGGAGCCTCTTAGGACGAGAGCACGCTCAGCGCCCACAACCCCCAGGCCACGGCCATGAACAGCGCCATACCCAGTTGGATGGCAGCCGACTTGAGCATCTCGATCAGCATCGCCCATCCGGTGCCCCATGCCTCCCCGAGATTGCGCTCGACCGCCAGCGCCACCAATAGGGTCCCGAGTACCAAGCCGAGGATGGCCCCGATCACGGGAACGACGAAGAACCCAACCACGGTGGCACCGACCACCAGAAGCTGGCCCCAGAGCGGGAACCCAACCTCCCTGGTCTTTCTGGCGGGAAGGTAGTACCCGATGCCGGTTCCAATCAGGGCCAGTGCGGTGATCACCGCCATCGCCAGCCACCCTGCGAAACCGAAGCCGACCATGAGCCCGTAGAACAGTGCGGCCCCCCAGATGAGCAACAGCCCTGGCAGGATGGGCAGGATCACACCGGCAATGCCGACGGCAATCAGAATGCCGGCCAAAACGGTGGCCAGCCAGTCGGTCAATCGCCGAGCACCTGCTCTTCCAGTAGCGTCGCCAGGTCCTTGACGATGACCTCCTCCTCGACACCGAGCTCGCGGATGCCGTCGTCGAGCATCACGAAGCAGAACGGACACCCGGTCGCGATCACATCGGCACCGGTGCCGATGGCTTCCTCGGTGCGCTCGACGTTGACCTTCTTACCGGTGCGCTCCTCGTACCACATCTTGCCGCCGCCGGCCCCGCAGCAAAACGAGTTCGTCCCGTTCCTCGGCATCTCGACACGGCTTCCGACGGCGTCGACAACGTCCCTGGGGGCCACATACACGTCGTTGTAGCGGCCCAGATAGCAGGGATCGTGAAAGGTCACAGTCTGCCCGTTCGGCTTCGGCGTGATCTTCCCATCTGATACCAGCGACATCAGCAGCTCGGAGTGGTGCATGACTTGGTAGTCACCGCCGAATTGGGGGTACTCGTTGCCCAGCGTGTTGAAACAGTGCGGGCATTGGGTGACCACCTTCTTCACCCCGAGGTCGTTGAGGGTCTCGATGTTCTGTAGCGCCAGACCTTGGAAGACGTACTCGTTTCCGGTCCGGCGGGCCGGGTCCCCTGTGCACAGTTCGCGGGGGCCGAGGATGGCAAAGTCGACTCCCGCCTCATGCAGCAGCTTTGCCGTCGAAATCGTCACCTTGCGGTTCCGGTCGTCGAACGAGCCGGCGCATCCAACCCAGTACAGGTATTCGGCAGTGACGCCGGGCTCGCCGAGCATCTTGACTTCGAAATCGAGCTCGTCGCGCCAATCTCCGCGGGTCGATTGATCCACCCCATACGCGTTCGCCGAGTTCTCCAGGCTCAAGAAGGTCTTGCCCAACTCCGACGGGAACTCCGCCTCCATCAACACCAGGTGGCGGCGCATGTCGAGGATCTTGTCGACGATCTCGAGTCCTGCCGGACACGCCTCATCGCAGGCACGGCAGGCCGTGCACGCCCACAGCTCCTCCGAAGTGATCCGTTCGAACACCAGGTCCGAGGAAACGGTGAGCTCGACATCGACGCTCACGGGCGGTGAAATCCCATAGGTGTCTGCGGCCACCTGGCCCAACTTGAGCACGATCTCGCGTGGATCGAGCGGCTTCCCTGTCTGGTTCGCCGGGCACACCTCGGTGCATCGGCCGCAGACCGTGCATGCGTCGGTGTCGAACAGCTGCTTCCAGGTGAAATCCTGCACCCGGGAAGCTCCCACCGTGTCGATGTCGGTTGCCTCCAGCAGGTTGGGCATCTCCCGCATCGCCCCTTTTGGGCGGTCCTGCGGCAGCAACGCGAGGTTCACCGGCGTCGTGAACATGTGACGGAGCTTGGTGAGCGGCAGCATCACCAGGAAGAGGAAGAACACCACGACGTGGGCGATCCAGAACGCCTGATGGATCCCTGCCGCACTCTCCGCCGGGATCAGGTTGCTGAGCGGATACCCAACGAAGGACCACACCTCGAAGTCGGGCCGGCCCACAGCTGAGATCCGGGCGGCCTCGGTGAGCAGACCGGTGGCCCCGATCAGCGCTAGAACCAGCAGGATCCAGCCATCCTCGGGCCTGGTCTTGGTCCGCAGCCGCCACGGCCGTTGCCCGTAGCGGCGAACCGCCGCCCAGGCGAGGCCGAGGAGGAAGACGACCCCGGCAAGATCGAGAGCCGCCGAATATCCGCGATACACCCACCCATGGAGGAACTTGAGACCCGCAGGGGCGAGGTGATCGATCTCCAGGATGACCGTCCCCAGGAACAGGACGATGAAGCTCCAGTAGATCAGCGAGTGCATCACCCCCGCCGTGCGATCCTCCATGACGGTCTTCATGAGGAGGGCGTCGACGAGCTTGTTCGCTCTACGCTTCCAGTGTCCACTCCTTCGCTCCCACTTGCCACGCTCCCAGCTGCGGGCGCGCTGGGCGAACAGATAGATGGCCACGGCGAGGAACAGGGACACCGTGGCATAGAACAGCAGAACGATGAGCGAAGGGATGTTGCCGAAGACCTCCCTGCCCACCTTGACGTGCCGCTCCTCGGGGAGGGTCCCAAGCCACCCGAGCAACAGGGTGCCGACGACCGCCAACCCGGCGAGGATCAAGAGGGCGACACTCGGCCGCAGCCTCCAGGGATCCTCGTTCTTCGACTCGGTCTCGGTCGCGGTCATCGGCGGCGAGTGTAGAGAAAATCGTCAGTCGTGAGACGTCGGGGATCAGTTATCGGTCATTCGGCCACAAGTCACGACTCGCGACTCGGGACTTGCGACTCGCGACTCGCGACTTGCGGCTCAGCTCAGCCCTACGACGTTGCCGTCCTGATCGATGTCGACGCCGTGGGCGGCGGGACTGGTTCCCAGGCCCGGCATCCTGTTGATCAATCCGGTGAGCGGCAGAATGAAGCCGGCGCCCACCGACGCCTGCACCTCGCGTATCCGGAGTGTCCAGCCCTGTGGTGCACCCAGAACCGAGGCGTTGTCTGTCAATGAGGATTGGGTCTTCGCCATACAAATCGGGAGGTGTCCCCAACCGAGCCTCTCGTATCGCCTCAGCTGGCGGTCCGCGACTGCGTCGAACTTGACCGCACCCGCACCGTAGACCTCGCTGGCGATGGTCTCGATCTTGTCGCGAAGCGGCATCTCGTCCGGATAGAGCAGCGTGAAGTTCGACCCCTCTGCGGTGGCCTCTTCGACGGCACGGGCCAGTTCGATCATGCCGGGCCCACCCTCGGTGTGTGGCTGCGTGATTGCCCAGCGCACTCCTTCGGACTCGGCGACCTTTGCGATCACGTCGTGTTCGGAGGCGTGATCGGCGGGAAAGGCGTTTATCGAAACCACCGGAACAACACCATGTCGCCGGACAATGCCGATATGGCGACGGAGGTTCGCCGCACCTTCGGTGACATCATCCGGGTTCTCCTCCAGGAGGCCCTCTGGCAAGGGAAGCCCGGCTTTGATCTCTTGGTTGCCAGAGTGGTACTTCATCGACCGCACGGTGGTCACAACGACCGCTGCGTCCGGGGCGAGCCCCGAGGCGCGGCACTTGATGTTGAAGAACTTCTCGGCGCCGATGTCTGCACCAAACCCCGCCTCGGTGATCAGATAGTCACCGGAGCGAATCCCCACATAGTCACCGACGATCGACGAGTTGCCGT
The DNA here is from genome assembly GCA_964195125.1 of uncultured Kiloniellales bacterium. Lineage (GTDB taxonomy): Bacteria > Actinomycetota > Acidimicrobiia > Spongiisociales > UBA5794 > JACZST01. Next base: position 4,021 of record CAXMPL010000026.1, read on the forward strand.
GAGCGATGTTGGCAAAGGGGCCGGTGTGGACAACGGCCGGGGTTCCCTCGAGCGTTTGCAGCAGGTTGGGGGACAACGCGTCTTTCAGCAGCACGGCCGCCGACCCCGCAGCGCCGATGGCGTCTGCGGTCACCGGCTGCCGGTGCCTGTCGTAGCCGACAAGGGTGCGACCCAACCTCATGCGCAGGTCGTGGACGTCTGTGGCGAGGCCGAGGATCGCCATGATCTCGCTGGCCGCGGTGATGTCAAAGCCGGTTTCGCGAGCCACACCGTTGATCTTGCCTCCGAGACCGGTGACGATGCTGCGCAGGGTCCGGTCGTTGACATCGAGCACACGCTTCCAGGTCACATCGTCGGGTCCGATCGATAGCTCGTTGCCCTGATAGATGTGGTTATCGACCAGGGCGGCAATGAGGTTGTTGGCCGCGGTGACGGCATGAAAATCGCCGGTCAGGTGCAGGTTCATCTCCTCCATTGGCACCACCTGGGAATGACCGCCGCCGGCGGCGCCACCCTTGATACCGAATGTCGGTCCGAGCGAGGGCTGGCGTAGGGACACGACGGCCTGACGGTCGATGTACTTGAACCCCTGGGCGAGCCCGACCGCAGTCGTGGTCTTGCCTTCACCCAGGGGGGTGGGGTTGGTGGCCGTTATCAACACGTACTTGGCGCGCGGGGCGCCCATGGCGGCGATGGCGTCGAGCGAGATCTTTGCCATCTCCCTGCCCCGCAGCTCGACGTACTCGGAAGGAACTCCCATGTCGGCTGCGACCTCTTGGATCGGTCGCAGCTTGGTGTCACGCGCGATCTCCAGATCGGTCGGCATCGGCTGGGTCACGCGCTAGGCCTCGAGCCCCGTCGCCTCACCGGTCTCTGCTTCGCTGTCCGTAGTGATCCCAAGCTCCGCCTTGAGCTCCTCCAGTTTGGCATCGGCAGCGGTCTGGTTGATTGCCCCCCGCAACTCGGCCTCTGCTCCCTGCGGCGTGGCCTCGTAGATCTCCGCCTTGGCCATTGCCTGGGCCTTGCGAAGCTCTATCTTCTCCTCGACCGACGCCAGCGACGGCTGCTCGTCGTCCATCGTCGACGACATCGTCTGTACGGCATCGTTGACGGCCTCTTGCATCTTGGCTTGCTCCAACTTGCCCATCAGCTCGATCTGCTTCGCCGAGAGCTCCTGAAGCCTGGTCGCATTGGCCTGTACGGCCCTCTTTGCATCCTCAGCCTGCTGGATGGCGACCTCGTATTGGCTCGTGAGGGACGACAGGTTGTTCTCGGATGCCTGGAGCTTGATGGCAAGGGCTTGCGCCGCGCTCGTCCATTTGTCCACGCCTGCGGTGTCGCCGGCGGCTCTCGCTTCTTCCGCCTTCAGGATGGCCTGCTTGGCCATCTCGCGGGTCTCGCCGACGGTGTCGGCCTCTTTTTCGATCTTGGCTTCGAGCTGAGTCCGGTGCGCCACGATGTTGGCGGCTTGGTTGCGGAGGTCCTGATTCTTCTTCTTGGCATCGTCCATCGCCATTTGGATCTCGATTTCGGGTTTCATCGCCGAATCCGACGCCGAACGGAACCAAGCCTTGATGTACCGCCACCATTTTCGAAGCATCGGCGGGTCCTCTCTGTTGCCGTTGTGGAAAGTCTAGAGCACCGGTAAAGGCTGGTTCCTTGGGGATTCGGCTACTTGCCGGCGGCGGCGCGGAGGAGGAACGCCAGGTTGGCGGGACGCTCGGCTACTCGCCGAGTGAGGTATGGGTACCAGGCGCTGCCGTAGGGGAGGTAGATCCGAAGCGAATACCTGTCCTCGATGAGTTGTGCCTGCACCTCGCGGCGGACGCCAAACAACATTTGAAACTCCCACGGCGCCGATCGGTTGGCACCAAGCTCCCTGGCATGTTCAATCCGTGGCAGATCGTGAGTTGCGATCGCCGGCAGCACCCCCGGCTCGCCCATGAGACGCTTGCTCAGGTCATCGAAGGCGGTGTCGACTCGCGCCCTGGATGGGTAGGCCACGTCCTCGGGCTCGGCATAGGCGCCTTTGCACAGACGAACATGGCCACCAAGCGGGATGATTCGATCCAGATCGGGTTGGGTGCGGTATAGGTAGGCCTGGACGGCGATTCCCAGGTTGCCGACCGATGGCTGGACAGCCTCGTACACCGAGATCGTCGACTCGGTGAAGGCCGACTCCTCCATGTCGACGGTGATAGTGGTACCGATGTCCACAGCCCGCTCGGCGAGGTGGGCGAGCAAATCCGTTGCTAGCGACTCATCGAACCCGAGCCCGAGATGGGTCAACTTGACGGAGATGTTGGCATCGAGGCCATCGCTGCCGATGCGCTCCAGGCAGGCCAGATAGGCGTCACGTGCTTGGAAAGAAGCCGTGGAGTCGCCAACGAGCTCTCCCAGAAAGTCGAGCGATACCTGCGCACCCGCGGCATTGAGCTCGGCTGCGACCGCAGCGGCCTCATCGAGGGTCTCGCCGGCCACGAAGCGATGCGACAGCCTCTTGCCCGCGGTTGTCTCCGTGAACAGCTTGCGCATCGGGGACCAGCCGGTCACCGCCAGGAGGCTCCTGCCGAGGAGGTTCAAGCGGGCAGGTCTCCTCGCGCTCTGGCGCCGAGGTCACGGGATCGTTGCGCGGCGGAATGGATGGCATCCTCCATGAGGGCGCGGAATCCTCCCTCGTCGAGCACGTGCATCGCTGCGGCTGTGGTTCCTCCGGGGGAGGTAACCTCGCCGCGAAGGCGAAACGCAGACTTCCCCGACTCGGCAAGGAGCATCCCCGCCCCTCGGACCGTCTGATGGACGAGCAGCTCGGCGGCATGATGAGGAAGCCCTTCTCGGATGGCCGCTTCGGTCATCGCCTCTGCAAGCAGGAAAACGTAGGCGGGGCCGGTGCCGGACACCGCGGTGACCGCATCCATGAGGTCTTCCGATAGTGCGATGGTCTTTCCGACGGCGCCGAGAACAGCTGCCGCTGTGGCCAGAGCCTGCTCGTCGGCGTGTTCGCCCCCCACATACGCAGTCACCCCCTCGTCGACGGCGGCCGGCGTGTTGGGCATGGCCCGCACGATCGGGACACGATCGAGCTGCTCGGCGAAAACTGCGATCGGTACCCCGGCGGCAAGGCTGACGACGATCTGGTCGGTGGTGACAACATCGACGACCTGGTCGAGCAGAGTGGAAACATCCTTCGGTTTTACTGCGATCACGACAACCTCGCGACCGGCGGCGGCCGCTGCGACGTCGAGCATGGTGGTGATCCCGGTGCGCATCTCGGCCTCCTTGGCACGCTCGGGTCGGCGCGCTGCCAGGACGAGGTCGTCTGTCTGCCATCCGGCGCGGAGCAGGCCCGTGGCGAGTATCTCGCCCATCGCCCCCGCACCCAGGATCGCCACGGTCGGTTTCATTGAAACGATGTTAGATGCCGCGACTGCGAACCCAGGGCTCGGGGGCCCGGTGGGCGCGGTTGCCAGCCCACAGAACAAGGGTCTAGAACTGCGGTCTCAACTGTCCCACCATGCCGCTATGACCCCCGACAGCCGTGCCCTCGCTTTGGCCGCCCGTCAAGGCGGAGTCATCAACCAGTCGCAGGCTCTCGACTGCGGATTGTCACCGAGCGGTATCTTCCGCCGTGTCCGACGCGGCGATTGGCAGAAGGTAATCCGGTCGGTGTACCGGCTCGTTGATATGACCGATGCTTCAGATCTGTTGCGCGCTGCGATCGCCGCGCTTCCGAGCGCAGTCGTATCGCACGAGAGCGCTGCTGAGCGCCATGCAGTTCCGCTCGTTCAGCGAGGAAAGGCTGTGGTGAGCGTGCACACTCGCACGACGCACAGCTTCTCGGGAGTAATCATCCATCGGAACCACGATCTCGCCTCTGAGCACGTCACACGAATCGGCGATCTGCCGGTAACCACTCTTCCACGCACGATCCTCGACCTTGCCCACGTCCTCAGTGAGAAACATGTCCGCCGGATCGTCGACGATCTAATCGCCGATCGGAGGCTCATCGTTGCAGACCTCACCGCTATTCACGATCAAGTGGCCAAGCGTGGAAAGCCTGGCTCGACAGCGCTACGCAGCATCCTGGCCGAGCGCGGGGCCGGTCAGGGGGCCAAAGCATCCAGACTTGAACTCGAGGGTCTGCGCGTACTTCGTGACGCTGGTCTGCCAGAGCCGATCTTGGAATACCCCATCCCGTGGAACTCGACGAAGCGCTTCGACGCGGCATATCCGGACGCTCGCCTCGCCATCGAGTGGGACTCGCGCCGTTGGCACGGCCTGATCGACTCCTTCGAAGCGGACCGAAACCGAGATCGAGCCGCCCTCCTCCACGATTGGAAGGTCTTGCGATTCACTTGGAGAGACGTGACAGATCGGCCGTCCGAGGTTGCCGCCACGGTCAGGACGCTGATGGAGTGAGTTGAACCGTGGGCCGGCAGACGCGCCAGGCGCGCCTACCAGCCCTGGGTTCGCAATGCCGCCCGGAAGGCGTCTGCAGTTGTCGCTCCGAATGCGACCAGGCGCACGTCGGTGAAGGAACCGGGATGCGCGCCGAGCCAGGCGGCGACCTCGGATGCGATGACCAGCGTCGCCTCCTCGGGCGGATACCCATAGATCCCCGCCGAGATCGCCGGAAGTGCCACCGAGGATGCCTCAAGGCGGAGAGCAGCATCGAGGGCCGCCGTCACCGCTCGACGAAGTTTGTCCTCGTTGTCACCGCCCACAACAAACACCGGTCCGACGACGTGGACGATGTGGCCAGCCACCATGTCACCGGCGGACGTCACCGCGGCCACCCCAGGACCGACCGGCCCGTTGGCCACGACCCAGGCGCGGGACTCCTCGTCTATCACCGGACCCCCAGCACGGGATATCGCGGCGGCGACCCCTCCTCCGTGCAAGAGCTTGGCGTTGGCTGCATTGACGATCACATCAACGTCCTGCCCGGTGATGTCACCCTCGACCACGGTCACGATGGAGTCGGATCCAGACATCACAGCTCGGCGCTACCCGGAGCCGCCACCACACCCAGCAGCTCCCTGAGCTGTCTGGAGAAGCGGTCAGGGTCTGCGGTGGTGAGAAAGGCGACGCTCCCGCCGAAGGACCTGAGGGGACCGTCAACCACCCGCCTCACCTGGCGGGCGACGGCCGGAGCGGGGTCGACAACCGTTGCGGTGCCGGCAGCTGTCGCAATCCGGTCCGTCACCAGCGAATAGTGAGTGCACGCAAGCACCACGACGTCGGCACCCTGGTCGACCACGTCGCCGACGTACTGCTCGATGAGGTCGTCGGTAGCCGGGTCGCCGGCCTCGATGGCGGCGGCAAGACCCGGACATGTTTTGGCAATGACCTCACGATCGACGGCGTGCCGGCCGACGACCGAGGCGAACAGCTCACCTTGGAACGTCGCATCGGTGGCGAGCACGCCGATCTTTCCGTTCCTGCTGAGCCCCGCGGCGGGCTTGACCGCCGGCTCCATCCCGACAAACGTCACGTCGGGAAACCGAGTGCGCAAAGAGTGGAGTGCCGCCGCCGCCGCCGAGTTACACGCCACCACGATCGTCGTTGCCCCACGGTCGATCAGAAACCGGGCGACGGTCTCCGACCGCTGCCTGACCTCGGCAAGGCTGCGCTCTCCGTACATTCCATAGCCCTGGTCGGCAACATAGATGACGTCGTGGCCGGGCAGCACCTGCCGAGTTTCCCAGTAGATGGAGAGCCCACCGACACCGGAATCGAACATGCCGATGGGCGCTTCGGTCACTCCCCATACCGGTTGGAATGGGTCAGCTCGTCGAGCGGCTTGCGCCCCCCCCAACTCCCAGGCGCCGCATCCGGCGCCGGGTACCCCAGCGTTACGGCAAAGCGGCATCTGGCGCCATCGGGCAGACCGAGCACGACCGCGGCATCATCCTCGCGGTGGAGCGTCACCGGGCATGATGCGATTCCGAGGCTGTCGGCGGCCAGCATGATGTTCTGGGCGACCCTCCCGGTGTCGAACTCATAACCGCCGAGCTCCTCAACGAGTGCAATGGTGACGGGTGCATCCCGCACCGGGCTCGTGTAGGTGCCACAGTCGGCGAGCCGACGCCGCTGCTCCTCGTCGTCGACGACGACGAAGGCCCAGTTCTGTGAGTTCTTGCTCGATCCCGTCCAACGGGCGGCCTCGATGATCGCAGTCAGATCAGCGGGATCCAGCGGTTCATCCCGATAGGCACGGAGGGCGCGCAGGCCGACGATGCCCTGGTAGCGGTCGTTGGATTCCACACAGGGAAGGCTACCTCCGCACGCGAAAGAACCGGGCACCCGGCCCGGCTCTTCCATGGTTGGTGGCCGGCCTAGGCGAGCACCCTGGCCTTCTGCTCGGCAAACTCATCGTCGGTGAGCACGCCCTTGCTATGGAGATCTGAGAGTTTCTCGAGCTCCCCTGCGGTGCTGACCCCTGCCTGCTCTCGGTACATCGCAGCCTTCTCCCCGGGAGTCGGCTCGGGCCGGAAAATCATGTAGGCGAGGATGCCGATCAGGGGGAACCCGATGATTCCCACCGTCCACAGCGCCGTGATCCAACCGTTCCACTTGTTGGTCCACAGGTCGGAGAAAACGACGATCAGCAGGTACAACCAAACGGCCAGTAGGAATGCGAAAAACAGCCAACCGATCACTTCCCAAAACAACGGTCACCTCCGTATCGGGGGTCGAAATACGGGAAAACCCTAGCTCAATCAAACGAGAACGCGCACCGAGTAGGGGACCGTTCGGCTTCGTT
>CAXMPL010000027.1:0-8568 GCA_964195125.1 uncultured Kiloniellales bacterium
GGTGAACGCGGGAGGAGGCAGTGCGACGTTCCGTCGCCTCCGCCGCCAAGGGAGGCAGACATGAGCAGCGCAAAGAAGCGAGCAATCCGAGAACGCGTAGACGCAATCCGCAAGAAGTCATCACCGGTCCAGAATCACTACATCGACGAGTACTCGGCAGGAAAGATCGGCCGCCGAGAGTTCATACGGCGCAGCACCCTGATCGGGATGTCCATCCCGGTGGCCGGGTTCCTGGCCGCGGCATGTACTACCACCGAGGAAACGACCACCACTGCGGCCGGCCAAGCGGCCACGACAACAACGGCGGCAGCGGCCACCACGACCACCGAAGAGGCGATGGAGCCGGTAACGGTTCGCGTCGGTTTGGCGCCGCCGCCGGCGGTGGGCGTCGAGCCGGTGCTGATCAACGACGAGGCCGGACTCGGGGTGTTCGGGCAAACGGCCCAGTACCTGATCTTTTCTGATGATCAGCTGAATCTCGTGCCCGTTCTTGCGGAGAGCTGGGAGCCGAACGACACGTTTGACGAGTGGACGTTCAAGCTGCGCGAAGGCGTTATGTACAACGACGGCACTCCCCTGACGGCGGCCGACGTTGTGGCCACGTTCAACGGCCCGATCGGCTCCGGCAACGCCGGATCGGCATACGGCACGTACGGCGTAACGCCCGGTGCTGCCGCCGAGGCGGTCGACGACCTCACCGTCAAATTCACGCTCGCGGTACCAAGCGGGTCGTTTCCGTTCTTCGTCAGCTCGGACAATTACAACGCGGGGATCCTCCCCGAGTCGTTCTGGCAGAGCTACGAGACGGGTGAAGAAGGCGCCATTGGGGTCTATGAACAGAGCTTTATCGGAACCGGCCCCTGGGTCAACGAGAGCTACGAGCCTGGCGTCTCGGCCGTGTACAACAAGAACCCCAACTACTGGGGAGACAACGCGAGCCAGCCCGACCGCATGGAGGTGGGCTTCTTCGGCGACGAGGCGGCCATGGTCACTGCTTTCCAGGATGGGCGGCTCGATGTCCTTTACCAACTCAGCGCTACGGCGGGCCAGCAGCTTGCCGACGCCGGCACGGCGACGTTGTCGAGCGTGCCGACGGCCAACCATCGCCAGATCTATATGGATACTCGCCCCGGGCAGCCGTTCGGCGACAAGCGAGTCCGCCAGGCGCTGGCCCTATCTCTCGACCGCGAACTGCTCATCAAGGGGCTCCTTGGTGGGTTTGGCGTTCTCGGCAACGATCACCCCATCTGGGAGTTCTTCCCGATGTACGATGCGGAAGCGGTTCCGCAGCGAGCGGTGGACCTCGACGCGGCGAACGCGTTGATGGCCGACGCCGGGTTTGCCGACGGGTTCAGCGCTCCGCTCGACACGTTGCAGATCCAGGAGGTCGAGGATCTCGCGCAGTTGGTGCAGGCGTCGGCGGCACAGATCGGCATCGACCTGTCGCTCAACGTGACCGATTCCGGGACCTACTACCAGGACTTCTGGTGTTCGTTTCCGTACGAGGGTCCCTGTCAGCCGGGGGCCGTCGCATCGGTGGGCATCGTCAATTACGGTCATCGCGGCGTGCCAAACGTCTATCTGAGCTCTCCGCTGAGATCGGGGCTGGACGACCCCCTCGATGCGCAGTGGAACTCCTCTCACTGGCAAGACACCGACTACGACGCGCTCTACAACCAGTGGGTGAGTGCTCCGGACCTCGATGTCCAACGCCAGCTCTCCGGGGAGATGCAGAAGATCCTGTGGGATGAGGTGCCGCTCATCCTGCCCTACTTCAGAGACTTCATCTCGGCGACGGTGCCCGACTTCACCGGGCTCGAGGTGACCGGCATGGGCCACTACGACGTCACACAGGGCTCGTTCTCGGGCTGAGACCATGAGCGTGAGCGCAGGCGGGTTCCGGGCGAACTTCGGGACCCGCCTCGTCGTTTCCTGATCATGTCGAGGTACATCGCTCGCCGCACCGGGCTGGCCATCATCACGCTGTTCCTCATCAGCATCATCGTCTTTGCCGGCACCCAGATCCTGCCGGGCAACGTGGCACAACGCATTGCCGGTCCGTTCGCCACCGCGGAACAGATGGAGCAGCTGGCCTATCGCCTCGGCACGGACCGACCGCTCTGGAGCCAATACTCAGACTGGATCTTCGGATGGCCCTGCTCGGCTCGTGAGACGGACCAATCCGGATGCCCTGCCCTCGGCAGGGGTGGCGCCATCCGCGGCGATCTCGGCACGTCGGCCGTTCTGTCCCGACCCGTGTCGCAGCTCCTCGGACGGGCCGTGGTCAACTCGGCCAAGCTGGCCGCGGTGGCTTTCGTGATCGTCGTGCCGCTCTCGATACTCGGCGGCGTCGTGGCCGCGCTGCGACGCGGCAAGCTCACCGACAGGATCATCACCGTGGGTGGGCTCTCGGCAACGGTGATTCCCGAGTTCGTCTCCGGGATCGTCTTGATCCTCGTCTTCGCCATCTGGCTCGATTGGTTCCCCGGCACGGCGACCGCCCCCCAAGGAGCCGGCTTCTTCGAGCAGCTGTACTACCTGATACTCCCCGCGATCCCCCTGGTGCTGGTGCTGTTCGGCTACATCGCCAAGATCACCCGGGCCGGCGTGGTCGAGGCGCTCGATGCCGATTACATAAGAACCGCGACGCTGAAGGGCCTTCCTCGGGGAAGGGTGATCCGCCGGGATGTGCTGCGCAATGCGCTGCTGCCGACCATTGCCGTCGTCGCCTCGCAAATCGGGTACCTGATCGGGGGCCTCGTCGTCGTCGAGGTGCTCTTCAACTACCAGGGCATCGGCCGATTGGTCTTCGATGCGGCCAAGAAGGCCGATTTTCCTGTTCTGGCCGGCGCTGTTCTCGTGGTGGCACTCGCCTTTCAGGTCTCCATGCTGCTTGCCGACCTCGCATACTCCTGGCTCAACCCTCGTATCCGGCTCGGAGGAGGAGAGGAATGACCACACCAACCGTCTCCGGGTCGCAGCGGTGGAAGGTGCTACGGCGTTCGGCCACGTTCTGGGTGGGGCTCGGAATCACCGCGATGTGGGTGTTCTTCGCCATCTTCGGTGAGTTCATCGCTCCCTACGATCCGCTGGGGGTTCCTCAGGACCTCCTCAACCGTCTCGAGCCGCCGAATGCTGAGCACTGGTTCGGCACCGACGAGCTAGGCCGCGACGTGTTATCGAGAGTGATGGCGGGGGCCCGCTCGGTGCTGACGGTTGCTCTAGCGGCCACCGTGATCGGTACGGTGCTGGGAACGGCAGTCGGGCTGATGGTTGGCTACTTCGGCGGCATCCTCGATGACATCGTCGGCCGGATCCTCGACGCGTTTCTGTCGATCCCGCTGGTGATCACCGGCCTGCTGGCCCTCGCCGCGCTCGGGCCCAACACCTTCGGGGTCATCGTCGTCATCGGGCTCGTATTCACCCCACTCATCGCCAAGACCGTGCGCGCCGCCGTGTTGTCCGAACGTCAGCTCGACTATGTCACCGCGGCACAGCTCCGTCGTGAGAACTCGTTCTACATCCTGTTCGTTGAGATTCTGCCCAACGTCACCAGCGTGATCGTCGTTGAGTTCACCGTCCGTCTCGGCTACGCCATATTCACGGTTCTTGCGCTCGCCTTTCTCGGCTTCGGGATCGAGCCCTCTGTGCCCGATTGGGGCCTTGCCATCGCACAGCACTACAGCTACCTCACAGGAAACGTGTGGTGGCCGGTGCTGTTTCCCGCCCTGGCGATCGCCTCGCTCGTCGTCGGCGTCAACCTCCTCGCCGACGGCATCAGCCACGCGGTGGAATAGTGTGAGGGATGATGACATCGCAACGCGTCCTCGAAGTCGAGAATCTCGCCATCGACTACAAGATCGGTACCGAATGGAAGACCGCCGTCCGCGACATAGATTTCACCATCGATGCAGGGGAGTCGTTCGGTCTGGTTGGTGAGTCGGGTTGCGGCAAGACAACCGTGGCGATGGCGATCATGCATCACCTGGCGCGCAACGGGAAGGTCAGTGCCGGTTCCATCCGTCTCGCCGGAAGAGATCTCGTTGATCTGAGCTCCGCCGAGCTGCGCGACGTCCGCGTCAACCAGATCTCGATGGTGTATCAGAACCCGGGAACCGCGCTCAATCCCTCGCTCCGCGTCGGCGTGCAGGTCGCCGACGTCTTCGAGCTGATGGGCGTGCCCAAAGCAGAGCGCGAGGAGCGGGTCATCGACATCCTGGAGAAGGTGCAGATCGCCGATCCGGCCCGGGTACTCCGACGCTATCCGCATCAGATGTCCGGCGGGATGTTGCAGCGGGTCGTCATCGCCATGGCCATCGCCTCGGAACCTTCCCTCCTGGTCCTCGACGAGCCCACGACCGGCTTGGACGCCACCGTCGAAGCCGAGGTCCTCGATTTGGTGTCGAGTCTGCGACAGGAGATCGGCACCTCTGTGCTGTTCATCAGCCACAGCCTCGCTGTGATCCGCAAGATGTGTGACCGGGTCGGGGTCCTCTACGCCGGGCGACTCATGGCCGAAGGGCCAGCGGAGACCATCTTCACCGACCCCCGCCACCCATACACGGTGGGGCTGCTGCGATGCCTCCCCACCGGGGAGCTGGGACGAGACGAAGCGACCCTGGACACCATCCCCGGGACCCTCCCGCCGCTCGGTGCCGACATCCAGGGATGTGTCTACGCAGACCGCTGCGCTATCGCCGAGGACATCTGCAGGGAAGTCGAGCCGGACCTGATCCCACTCTCCGGTCAGCGGGTCAGCCGGTGTCACTTCCCCGATCGCGCCCCCTTCCTTCCCAGGACCGTTGCTGCCGAGCCGTCGCAACGCAACGAAGTCACGAAACCGCTGGTGAAGATCCGCAACACGTCGAAGACCTTCATGCAGGACGGGCAGCCCGTCTATGCGCTGAGTGAAATCGACCTCACCATTCACGCTGGCGAAACGGTTGCACTGGTCGGCGAATCAGGGTCGGGCAAGACCACCTTGGCCAAGGTGCTGCTTGGGATCTACGCCCCTGATGAGGGCTCGGTTATCACCCTCAGCGGTGAGGAGCTTGCGGCCGAAGTGGAGAAACGCGATCAGGAAGAGGTCCGTGCCGTGCAGATGGTGTTCCAGAACCCGGATAGTGCGCTCAACCGGCGACACAGCGTGCGCCGGATCATTGGACGGGCGGTACAGCGGCTTCGCGGCGGGGGAAAGAGACAGGCCGACGACCGCACCAGGGAGCTACTGGAAGAGGTGCGCATGGGCACGGAGTACTTCAATGCCAAGCCGCGACACCTCTCCGGCGGGCTCAAGCAGCGGGTCGCCATCGCCCGAGCGTTCGCCGGCTCTCCTGCTTTGGTCGTGTGCGACGAACCGACGTCTGCACTCGACGTGTCGGTGCAGGCGGCGATCATCAACCTGCTCTCCGAGCTCCAGGCCGAGGAGAACGTCGCCTACCTGTTCATCTCGCACGATCTCGGCGTGGTGCGCTACCTGGCAGACCGGGTCGCCGTCATGTATCTGGGAAGGCTCATGGAGGTCGGTTCCGCCGACCGGGTGTTCAACGGACCACACCACCCATATACCGAGGCGTTGTTGTCGGCCGTCCCAGGCCATGACGAGGACCGCAGGATCAGGCTGAAAGGCGAGATCCCGGCAGCATCAGAGCCGCCGCCCGGCTGCGTGTTCCAGACCCGGTGCCCGCGCAAGATCGGTGAGATCTGCGAGACGGAGGAGCCGGCGCTGGAGGAGGTCGAGCCGGGATACAAGATTCGTTGCCACATCCCGGTGGCGGAGCTGCGCGAGTTGCAGCTCTCAGCTCCCGGGGAGTGGCAAGCCGGTAGACCGTAGTCGGATAGTCGGATATCCGCAGCGAACGGTACCGACTACGAGGTACATTCACCGCGGCCAAGGAGAGACCATGAAGTCCGAGTACCGGGTGGTCGTGATCGGGGGCGGCGTCGTCGGCGCAAGCGTCCTCTACCACCTCGCCAAGATGGGATGGACCGACATCGCCCTCGTCGAGCGTGACGTGCTGACCTCCGGCTCCAGCTGGCACGCCGCCGGCGGCATCCATGCACTCAACGCCGATCCGAACATCGCTGCTCTCCAGGCGTACACCATCGACCTGCTCGAGGAGATCGGGGAAGAGTCCGGCCTCGACATCGGGATGGAGATGACCGGCGGGATATCCGTTGCCTCGGCACCGGAGCGCTGGGAGTGGCTCCAAGCGACCTACCGCATCTTCCAGACCATGGGTATCGAGGACGTCACGCTGATGGGGCCTGCCGAGATCAAGGAACGGGTTCCGGTGATGAACGTCGATGACGTGTTTGGCGGCCTGTGGGCGGATCGCGAGGGTCACATCGACCCCTCGGCGGTCGTGCACGCCTACGCCAAGGTGGCGCGCACCCGCGGCGCCGAGGTGATCGAGCACAACCGGGTCATCGGGCTCAACCCCCGTCGCGACGGCTCCTGGGACGTGATCACCGAGCAGGGGACGATCGTGGCCGAGCACGTGGTCAACGCCGCCGGCCTATGGGCCAAACAGGTGGGTCGGATGGCCGGGGTAGAGCTGCCGGTGTCGCCGATGGCGCACCACTACTTCATCACCGAGAGCATCCCCGAGATCGAGGCGCTCGACGCCGAGCTGCCGATGTCGATCGACCTCGAAGGCTTTACCTACATGCGGCAGGACCAGAACGGGCTGCTGATCGGCATCTACGAACTCAACTACCGCCACTGGCACATGGACGGCGCGCCATGGGACTACAACGGATTCGAGCTCATCACCCCGGACCCGGATCGGATCACCGACGAGGTCCACATGGGAATCCACCGCTACCCGGCGCTCGAGGACGCCGGGATCGCCCGCTGGGTGCACGGCGCCTTCACCTTCTCGCCCGATGGCAACCCGCTTGTCGGTCCGGTCCCCGGGCTGCGCAATTATTGGTCGGCGTGCGCGGTCATGGCCGGTTTTCTCCAGGGCGGCGGTGTCGGCAAGACGCTGGCGGAGTGGATGATCGAAGGAGAGCCGGAGGAAGACGTGTTTGGAATGGATGTCGCCCGGTTCGGGTCGTTTGCGGAGAACCGTGAGTACATCCGACAGATGACCGGGCAGTTCTATTCGCGGCGGTTCGTCATGACCTACCCGAACGAGCAACTGTGGGAGGGGCGGCCGCTGCGGATGGCGCCGGCGTACGACGCCATGACCGAGGCCGGTGCCCACTGGGGGGTCTCCTACGGCCTGGAGATCCCGATCTACTTTGCCGACCGTGACTTCGAGGAGGTCCCGACGCTCAAGCGCTCCAACGCCTTCGACATCGTGGGCGAGGAGGCTCGGCGGGTGCGCGATGGTGTCGGCATCCTCGATATCTCCGGCTTCTCCCGATACGAGGTCACCGGACCAAACGCAGAGGCCTGGCTTGATCAGCTCGTCTCGATAGAGCTGGCTGCTCCCGGCCGGATCAAGCTCGCCCCGATGCTCGGTCATGACGGCCGGCTCAAGGGCGATCTGACGCTGTGGAATTGGGGCGACGGCACCTGGTGGATCCTGGGCTCGTACTACCTGCGGGCCTGGCACATGCGCTGGTTCAACGACCACCTCGACGACGGCGTGGCGGTGCGCGACATCTCGGACGGCGTCGTTGGCTTCTCCTTGTCCGGCCCGCAGTCCCGCCAGCTGCTCGAGCGGGTGACATCGGCAGATGTCTCGGGTGAAGCGATGGGGTTCATGAACTGTCGCAAGCTCGACGTGGGCCTGATCCGGGCCAGGGTCGGCAGGATCTCGGTCACTGGCGAGCTCGGCTACGAGATCCACTGCTCCGCTGCCGCGCACCTGGCGCTGCGCCGGCTCCTGCTAGAGGCCGGCGAGGACCTCGATGCCCTCGAGTACGGCTACAACGCCCTGCTCTCCCTGCGGCTGGAGAAGAGCTTCGGCATATGGTCAACCGAGTACCGCCAGGAGTACACGCCGGGGATGACCGGCATGGACCGCTGGATCGACTGGTCGAAGGACTTCATCGGGTCCGAGGCAGGGCGCATGGAGCAGGAGACCAATGGCGCCCGGCGCCAGCTCGTCACCCTCGAGGTCGATGCCACCGACGCAGAGTCATCGCCATACGAGCCGATCTGGAACAACGGGACGCGAGTCGGGTTCATCACGTCGGGCGCCTACGGCCACACCGTGGGTAAAAGCCTGGCCATGGCGATGCTCGACCGCGATTACGCCACCGAAGGAACCGAGCTGACCACGCACGTCGTCGGCGTCGAACGCCCGGTGCTGGTGATCTCGCCCTCACCGTACGACCCCACCGGGTCCGCAATGCGGGGGTAGGCGCGATCCCTACCAGCCCAGGGCCGGTGGCGACTATACCCACGGGGAGTGCGTCGTCCCCGAGCCGAAGGCCTCGCCCTTGGCATAGCGATCCAAGCCGAAGGGCCGTAGTTCCGGCACCGGTTGGGAGCCGAGCACCTGCCTGGCCACCAGCTTGCCGATGCCGGTCATCTTGAACCCGTGGTTGGAGTCGGCGATCATGTAGACGTTGGGCATGATCCAATCGAGGATCGGCACGTTATCCGGGGTG
>CAXMPL010000028.1:0-1768 GCA_964195125.1 uncultured Kiloniellales bacterium
CGTCTACGCGCCTCGCGGTATTCGCCCTGCGGACATCGAAGGCCTCAGCGCTTTGCAGGTGCGGGTGCCGGCGATCGCGATGGCCATCGCGGCGTTCATCCTCTTCGTCATGTTCGTCCTCGCCCTCGACCGCTACGAGCGAGACGTCGCCGAGTAGTCGAGTCGATCAGAGCTCTTCGATTGCACTTGGTCCGTACAGGTGGTGCGCCAGGATCTGCAATTCGGATGACAGGTCCACGCGGCGCACCTCGATCCCATCGACGCGCAACACGGTAGGGGCGAAGTTCAGAATGGAGCGGATCCCGGTATCGGCAAGCCGCTCTGCGACGTCCTGAGCGGCGCCGGGAGGGGTGGCGATGATGCCGATCGACACCTCGCCATCGCCTACCACGCGATTGAGGTCGGACAGGGCGTTGACAGGTACCCCGGCCACCGTCGTGCCGATCTTGGCGGGATCGTTGTCCACGAGACCGACGATTGTGAACCCCCACTCGCGGAAGCCGGCGAAATCAGCGAGCGCCCTTCCCAGATTGCCGGCACCCACGATGACGACTCGAACCTCGTGGTCGAGCCCGAGAAGGCTGGTGAGCTGGAGGCGGAGCCCTTCGATGTCGTAGCCGACGCCGCGCACACCTCGAAGCCCGACCAGGGAGAGGTCCTTGCGCACCTGAGCCGACTGCACCCCGGCGATCTGGGCGAGCTCTTCCGATGAACAGGTCGGCCGGTCGGACGGGAGTGAGGCAAGGCTCCGCAGGTACAGGGGAAGCCTGGCGACCGTCGCAGGTGGGATGTTTGCCATCGGCGGAGACATTACCGAGGCGCTTGGTACCGAAAGTCGGCGAGCGATCAGTCGCGAGTCGCAAGTCAAGAGTTCCCAGTCGCCAGTTCCCAGTCGGACGGTTGTCCCAGTTGTTACTCGTCACTCACGCGCTGTTCGGAAGCGCTCCACTTGCTCCTCCGTGAACTTGCCTTCGAGAAGGACGTTGCCCGTAGCGCCATCCCTCACCACCGGCACCCGTTCGTCGAATTCCGCGTGCAAGGCTGGGTCTTTGTCGATGTCGATCACATCGAGCGGCACGCCCTGCAGCAGCAAGAGCGCGTCGTCGCACAGATGACACCCTTCCCTGGTCAAGAACTGAAGCCTGGCGGTCACGGCCGGCGAGGGTAGTTGCCAATGACGGGTGCAAATCTACGCCATCGCCCTCAGCCCCAGGCTGGAATCTGACTGGTCCTGCGGCGCACCGCAGGAGGATCTCCAATCACCCTCGAGAGCGCGCACCGATAGGTGACCGGTCGTCTCGACAGAAGTGGAGCCATTTTTCCGCTCCTGCCGCTTCGCGGCGGGCCGCTCGGGCCACGGCTCCGCAAATGGCCTTCGCCGACACAGACCGGATCGTGCCCTTTTTGCGGAGCCTCTAAGGGCTATCGTCGCCGAGATGAGGCCGTTCACCGCTTTCGTCGTCATCGGGTTGGTGGTCCTGATCGTCGTTGCGTTCGCGGTGAAGCTGGCGACCACATGGCTGGCGCCTTAGAGCGCGCAGCGATAGGTGACCAGCCGTCTCGACAGAAGTGGAGCCATTTTTCCGCTCTCGCCGCTTCGCGGCGGGCCGCTCGGGCCACGGCTCCACAATGCGCGTGCCGACACAGACCGGATCGCTCCCTATTTGCGGAGCCTCTTGGTTTGCAACTGGTCCTAGTCGTCGTCCGCAGGGACGATCCGGAGATCGTCGTCGTCGACGGGCTTGCGGAAGATCACCGGCGTACCCAC
>CAXMPL010000029.1:0-4887 GCA_964195125.1 uncultured Kiloniellales bacterium
TGATGGCGTTGTTGGCCTCCTGATACAACAGTGCGGCAGCAATCGGGTCGGTCGCCTGCGAAGCCGCCTCCAGCGGCTCGTAGATCGCGGGGTAAGGATCACCGAACTGGGCGTTGGGCTCCGCGAAGCGCAAGTCGAGGAAGTTGGTGACGTGCGGGTAATCTCCTGTCCACCCCCTGAGGTGGATCCCATCCAGGCCACCTGCCGACGACTTTTCGGCGAACTCGGTGCGGTCCATCACGACCACCTCGGCGATGATGTTCAGGTTTTCCTTGAGCTGAGCCTGAATTTCGGCGGCGACCCCGCCCGGTGAGGGCAGGTAGCCGAGGATCACATCGCGGTAGTAGATCGTCGTCTCGAACCCGTCGCCGAGTCCGGCCTCGGCAAGCAACGCCTTGGCTTCATCCACGTTGAACTCGTACCACGAATCGCCTTCGCACCCGTTCTCCACCGAGCATGGTGTGAAGTGCGACGCGGTCTCCGATCCCGGCGGATAGAACCTGTCGATGATCCGCTGCCGGTCGATGCCGAGCGCCACTGCCTGGCGAACCCTGACGTCGTCCCATGGCGGGAACGTGTTGGTGAAGCCGATATAGAACACATTGGGCTCCGGCTTCTCCAGCAACACCAGCTCGGCGTCACCGTCGATCGTTGCGTAGTCCTCAGGGCCCGGGAACGTCATCCCATCAGCGTTCCCCGACTGCAACTCGAGCAGTCGGCCGGCGCTATCGGTCTCCCACCCGAGGACGGCCTTCTTCTGCGCCGCCATCTCGCCGTAGTAATCGTCGAACCGCTCGTAGACCACGGAGTTGCCTGCGATCCAGTCGACGAGCCTGTAGGGGCCGGTGCCGATCGGGTTGCGCAGCGGAGCGCCACGCGTGGCCTCGAGATTTTCTTGCGACTGGATGCCGAAAACACCGGACGCGATCTGCGCCAGGAAGCCGGGATGCGGACCGCAAAGGTCGAACTCAACGGTGAACTCGTCGACAGCCGTGATCGATCGAACCCTTCCGCCGTAATCACATCCTCCGGCGTCGACGACGAGGCCGGGGTACGCGGGCGGTGATGAGGTGGTCGTGGTGACTTCCACCGTTGTTGTGGTTGTGTCCGGGGTAGTCGTTGTTGTGGTATCTCCGGTACCAGCACAGGCAGCGGCGACGAGCCCGAACCCAAGGAGCACACCAAACAACCAGATCTTCGATTTCAGCGGTGTCTGGCTCATTTACGCAATCCAAAGTGGCATAGCGAGCCAGGCTGCAACGTGCACGCTCGCCGGTCCAATTCCCGCTGGGGGTCCGGTTGGTGGTCGGTTCGACCGAACTCCACCCGGGTGGCCGGTGGCGTGTTCGGCTACCGCGCACCAAAGGATCTCGTCTTCGTTCACGGCCCATTATTCGACGCCGTCACCGGTTCGCCTAAGCGACTTGCCGATCTGGATCGAGCTCCTGATAGGCGCCGGTGCGGAGATGGCACGAAACCAGATGCGAGGTGTCGCCCTGGAGCGGCAGGAGCGCCGGCACCTCGACATCGCAGATTCCTTGCTGCGCGATCGGACACCGAGGATGGTAATGACAGCCCGCAGGCGGGTTGATCGGGTTGGGCCCCACGCTTTGGCAGCGGTTCCGTCCTGCGATGTCGCGGATCCGGTACGGGAACTGCCAACAACAGAGCCCGTGTATACGGGTGCCGCGGGTTGGTGAACACCTCCCGAAGGCTTCCAAGGCTTCCAACTTCGACTTGCTGACGGCGGATCGCCTGTCTCCCCCGGCCAAGACCATTGCTCGAGTTCGAGGGCGACGAGATCGAGCGGGTGGTGGTCGACATCAGCGGACATCGCCGTCGCGCGACCACCGGTCACCGAGCGTGCAAGAAGGCGGCTGCGGCCGGGGATCGGCGAATTTGACCTTGTCGCTCGTGACTAGGGTCCATCGCCGCACCACGGAAGGGGAGGACACCGTGATCAAGATGATGGACAACCTGCCGGCCAACGTGATCGGCTTCGAGGCCGTTGGCGAGGTCGACGCAGGCGACTACACGAGCACGCTCGATCCCGCTGTCGACGCCGCTCTCCAGACCAACGACAAGCTGCGCCTCGTCTACGTGCTCGGCGAGCAGTTCGAGGGCTATACCGGCGGCGCCATGTGGGAGGACACCAAACTCGGTATTGGGCACTGGGGGGCGTGGGAGAAGATCGCCATCGTCACCGACTCCGAGTGGGTGGAGAACGGCATCAAAGCGTTCGGCTGGATGGTTCCCGGTGAGGTGAAGACCTATTCGACCGCCGCCCTCGACGACGCCACGGAGTGGGCGAGCGCGTAGCTGCCAAAAAGTCCGGCTCGACCGCTAGCCCCCAAATCGCATCTCGATCCAGGATCCGGGACGAAGGCGAACAACTCGGCATCGTGAACCTCCCCCGTTCCTGACGCCCGGCTAGTTCGCTCGCTGCGCTCGCTTCCAGTTGCCAGTTCGCTCGCTGCGCTCGCTTCCGGTGGCAAGCCGGGTTTTGGACTGGCAACTGGACTCTCGACTGACGACTTTGTTCTCTCGGGTACGATCCCCCTTTGAAGCGCACAACGTCGAGTACCCCGAACCAAGAATCCGGTGGGGCGTGGGGAAAGTCATTGCGCGGTCGCGTTCCGCGCAATAGCCACGGCGGGTGGACGCCCTCCCCGGACCGGCCCGACCCGGTCGATGTGATCACCAGCCAGAATGTATCGCGACTGCAATGGTTGGTGCCGATCCGCCACTGGAGGATGTCGCAATCGGCGTTCGCCTTCTACCGCGGCGGTGCCAAGCTGATGGCCCTCGACCTCGCCACCACTGCGGC
Source organism: uncultured Kiloniellales bacterium (assembly GCA_964195125.1). Lineage (GTDB taxonomy): Bacteria > Actinomycetota > Acidimicrobiia > Spongiisociales > UBA5794 > JACZST01. The sequence goes on from CAXMPL010000029.1 coordinate 2,828, forward strand.
GACCGGTATCACCGCCCAGATTTGCGGGGACGCCCACCTCTCCAACTTCGGCGTTTACGGATCTCCAGAACGGAAGCTGATCTTTGACCTGAACGACTTCGACGAGACGCTTCCCGGCCCGTGGGAATGGGACGTCAAGAGGCTGGTCGCCAGCTTTGCCATCGCCGCTCGTCATCTCGGTTTGGAGGAGCAACAGGATGCGCTGGCGGCCGAGGCGGCGGGATCATATCGCACCGCCATCGCCTCCTTTGCCTCGATGCGCTATCTCGACGCCTGGTACGCGCACGTCGCAATGAAAGACATACGGAAGGCCTTTGCCGATCAGCAGACCAAACAGGAGAGGAAGAAAGGGAAGAAGTTCGCCAAACGGGCTCGCACGAAAGACAGCCTGCACGCGCTCTCCAAGCTGGCCGCAAAGGTCGACGGCGTCTACCGGATCGTCGCCCAACCACCGTTGCTCATCCCATTTCGCGACATCCCGAGAGGAGAGGACGGAGACGAAACCTGGACGGCAGCCCAGGTCGAGCTCGGCGAGTATCTGGATTCAGTACCGGATTATCTCGAGGCGCTTCTGCAGCGTTTCACCCTGGTGGATGGAGCCATCAAGGTGGTGGGCGTCGGCAGCGTGGGCACCCGTTGCTGGATTCTGCTGTTCGAAGGCCGTGACGACGCTGACCCGTTCTTCCTACAGATCAAGGAGGCCACCCGGTCCGTGCTCGAGGACCATCTGCCGCCGAGCCGCTATGCGCACCACGGACGGCGCGTTGTTGAAGGCCAGCGGCTGATGCAAGCGGTGAGCGACAGCTTCCTGGGATGGATGAAGGGGCAGGAGACCGGCGATCACTACTACGTGCGTCAGTTGAAGGACATGAAGGGGTCTCCAGACCTCGAGAAGGCATCGCCAAATTCCATGAGACGGTTTGCGAGGCTCTGCGGCTGGACCCTGGCCAGGGCGCACGCCCGTTCGGGCGATGCGGGGGCGATCGCCGGCTACCTGGGATCGGGCGACGTGTTCGATAAAGCAGTCGCGGATTTTGCCGTTGCCTACGCCGACCAGAATGAGAGCGACTTCGCCGCGTTTACCGCTGCCATCGAGTCGGGGCGCATCGAAGCCCACGAGTAGAGCTATGAGCTACGAGCGGTGCTTGTCCAGGGTGGAAGGGGGTTCTGTTTCTCCCCCTTTTGGGGGGAGTACCGCCCGAAGGGCGGAGAGAGGGTTTCGGAATGAGGAAAGCCCCCTCCGTCAGCGGCTTCGCCGCTGCCACCTCCCCCTAGAGGGGAGGAAACGAGCGTGGAGGTTCTGTCTCTCCCCCTTTTGGGGGGAGTACCGCCCGGAGGGCGGGGAGGGGGGCTTCTTCTTGGGGGGAATACCGCGAGGGGGTTTCGGATTGAGAAAGCCCCCTCCCACTGACGGCTTCGCCGCTGCCACCTCCCCTAGAGGGGAGGAAATGAGCGCCTTGTTTCTCCCCCTCTTGGGGGAGTACCGCCCGAAGGCGGGGCGGGGCTTTCCCCCCGGTAACGGTTGCCTCTCCGCTATTCGCTAATTGACCGCAAACCGAATCAGTGGGGCACTTGCCACCCAACGGCCGATGATGTGATCGACCTTCTCGGGAGGGTTGTCCCAACTTTCCAAAAGGATCCGGCGCAGCGCCGCCTCGCGATCATCCGGGTCCGTCAACACCTCGGCTGTCGCTAGGACGTCGGCTTGCACGCCTCGCTTGAGATGGAGGGTGAACTCCGGGTTGGTGCCCAGATTGGCCAGCCAGTCCCGTTTCCGCCCCGGGCTGCCGGTGATGTAGCGGTCGCCGTCGAGACTGTGAAAAACGATCTCGATCCGCCTCGGCTGACCGCTCTTGCGGCCCGTCGTCGTAATGTCGGCGAGCCCGCCCCGTTTGAGTGCTTGGTCGATTGATGGATCCATGTCGGAATCAGCCTCTGAGGGAGTGCTCCTATTCCAGGGACGGGTCAACCCGCTCTGTCAGCGGCTGACCGCTGCCACCGCCCAAGGGGGGAGGAGACGAAGAGGCAGATCGGAAGGACGGTCAGCCGTCGGCGCCGAC
>CAXMPL010000030.1:0-3695 GCA_964195125.1 uncultured Kiloniellales bacterium
AAATGAAACTTGCCGATGATGAGCTTGTCGTCTGCGTCGAGGGCAGCCGAATCCGCCCATATACCGTTGACGTACGTCCCGTTGGTCGACCCGAGGTCTTCGATCCGGAGGCCGGTCTCGTCGACGAAGAGTTTGGCGTGGTGGCGTGACACCGTGACGTCGCCCAGGAAGATGTCGCAGTCGCCACCGCGACCAACCAGAGTGTCCCCTGGCCCCAGCACATAGGTGAGCCCTGCCTGCGGGCCGGAATCCACCGTCAGTGCCCAGCCGAAGGCACCGGCGACGCTGCTCCCGGAACCCGCCCCTGCGGGTTCAGCGGTGGGGTCGTAGATGACCGTTGGCTCGTGTTCGACGTGCTCGGGGCCGTCGTTGTCCGTCATGGGCGTATCGTACCCCAACCCTCGACCATTGCTTGAGGGTTTCTCTCGCGCTACGCGGCCTCGATCAGGGCGCGATAGGCGGCAGCGTCCATGAGTGAAGACAGATCGGGTTCGCCTCCCGGGTCGATGCGGGCGAACCAACCATCCCCGTAGGGGTCGGCGTTGACCAGCTCCGGGGTGTCCATGAGGGCGTCGTTGACGGCTACGACCGTTCCCGCAACCGGCGCGTATACGTCGTTGACCGACTTTGTCGACTCGATCTCAGCGAAGCTCTCCCCGGCGGCGACGGATCGGTCCAAATCCGGCAGATCGACATACACCACGTCCCCGAGCGCGTCTTGGGCAAAATCGGTGACGCCGACACTGATCGTGCCGGTGTCGTCGACACGGACCCACTCGTGGTTTTTGGTGTACCGCAGATCCTCTGGAACGTTCAACCGTGCCTCCCAGCTGGTGTGTGGCACCTTACCGCGAGGTCGGTGCGCGTTCTGAGATCGCGACACCGCTCCATCGGCCAGTGGTGTGATCCACAAACGCTCACGCGGCTTCGTTGGCCTTGATCGTGGCGAGAAGGTCGCCGAAGTAGGCGATGCCGACCGCGTAGTAGAGCACGATCCCGATCAGTCCGACCACTGCGAACACCGATTCCCCCCACGCGATCTCGAAACCAACGGCGATGTACAACCCGACGATGGCGCTGTAGAGGAGAAGCGTCGCCAGCTTCCCCATCTGGCGAACGTCGAGGCGGGTCACGCCCTTGCTCCATCCGTAGAAGACACCGACGGCGATGAGCACCTCGCGAATGATGATCGCCCAACCCAGCCATCCCGGCAGCACCCCGGCGATCAGGCCGACGATGACGGCAACCGCGATAGCGATCCGGTCGGCCAGTGGATCGAGGAACTTCCCGACCTCTGACACCTGGTCGAGACGACGGGCGAGGTAGCCGTCGACCCAGTCGGTTGCGCCGATCAGGGCGAGGAGCAGTCCGGCCAACCCGACCTGGTCGATAGCGACGAGCCAGATGAACACGGGAACGAGAAGCAGCCGGACCACGGAGATTGCGTTCGGGATTGTCAGCGCCGATCGATCCATCGTCAGGTCACCCGAACGACCCGGAACCTGACCCTCGCCAGCTCTTCTTCCTCAAAATCGACGACGAAGGCGTATCCCTTGGCATCGGGAAATTCGATGTTGTGGAATGGGCTGACGATCGGAACGATGCTCGTCGCACCGGGAGGAAGGTTTGGTGGTGCTCCCACACGCAACTTGCCCTTGGCCTCGACGTCCATTGGCTTCCCGTCCTCATCGAAGAGCGAGATGGAAATTTCGAGGTCGCGATGGCGCTCGTCTGGATCAACTTCAGCGACCATGGCCAATGCCAGCGTCCGGTGAACGATCGGAAGGGTGCGGGCGGAAATCGTGTCGAATCCGCCCCCGAGAACGAACAGCTTTCCGCCCTGCACCTGGGCAGCGTCCGCCAGCATCGCCGTGGTCAGCCTCATGGCTCGGCGCCCGAGTCGCTCCGGAGGCGGGCTTCGAGGTGGATGTGGAGGTGGGTGACGCCCATTGCGAGGAACCATACACCGCGGCATTGCCAGAAAGACTCGGCCACGGGTGAGGCCTATTCCTTCCCGTTCCTGAGATTGGGAGAGAGAGGTGGCCTGCCGAAGGAAGTGATCAACCGTCATCTCGATCGTCGCGACGACGTTCTGCCTTTGCCCGTCGGCGATGTTGGCCGCGCCGCAGTCGCTCGTTGAGGAACAGCCCAAGGACAGCGATCCCGGCGATGACGTACGCAACCGTGAACAGTTTGGCAGCGTCCGTTGTTGGCACGAGGTCACCGAAACCGACGGTGGTCACTGCCACAACACTGAAGTAGAGGCTGTCGACCCAGCTCCAGTCCTCGAGGAAATGATATGAGACGGTTCCTGTGGCTATGACGACCAGCGCTGCAGCCGAGATCACTTTGAAGGCGTGGTCGTCCCACACCTCAGCGGCTGCGCTGACTTTCGAAGCAGGGTCGATCCCGCCAATCATGGGATGACCCTACCTTCGCTCCATCGAGGAACCCCGGATCCAGTCGATGCAACGATGGTCCGTCAGGAAACCGGTCTGTCAAGGCACCATTGAGCCGGACATGAATAGGGTGGAATGTCTACATGGCTCGAGGTGGTGATGTCGGATCCTGCCGAAACGAGGCACGGGTCAGCGGAGCGGCGGTTCGACGCGCTGTATCGGGATCACCATCAGGAAATCCTCGCCTATTGCATCCGGCGGCTCCCGGCATCGGATGCCGAGGACGCCGCCGCCGAGGTGTTCGCCGTTGCCTGGCGACGCCTCGACGAGGTCCCCATCAGCGAAGAAGCGGTGCGTTGGTTGTATGGCGTGTCGCAGCGGGTGGTGTCGAACCAGTGGCGCAGCAGGCGGCGCCGGCGGCGCCTCACCGGTCGGCTCGGAGGCCTCGGCTCGCCTCCGCCAGAGACACCGGAGATCCAGGTAGTGAGGTCGGAGGAACAGGAGATGGTGACCCGCGCCCTCTCGCAGCTGCGCTGGACGGACCAGGAGATCCTCAGGCTGGCCACGTGGGAGCGGCTGCCACACAGTGGTATCGCCGAGCTGCTGGATATCTCAGAGGCCGCCGTCGGGCAGCGCATCTCCAGGGCGCGCAAGCGGCTCGCCTCCGAAGTGGAGCGCCTCGACAGAGGCCCGAGGTTGCAGGTCCCGCTACCGAGAAAGAAGGCGGGTTGATGTGAGCCAACGAGACAGTCTCCTCGAACTGCTGGGTCAGGCGAACCCGATCCCGGATCCGAGTCGGATCTACGAGGATGTGGAACTAGCACGGCGCTTCCGCGCAGCCGTCGAACAGAAGAGACAGCAACCGCAGCGACACGGAGCGCGGGTGATGGTTCCGCTGTCCCGGCGGAATACGGCGGGATGGCTTGCGGCAGCCCTCACCTTTGCCGCCGTGGTTGTTGTTGGCGGCGTTGGGTTGCTTTTCACCCAGGGAGAAGAGCCGATCGGTGAGGAACGCCGGATCGTCAGCACAACGGCGGCTGAGCCAGACCCTGCCCCTTCGACGACCGTGGCACCGGACCCGTCGACGACCACTCCCCCACCGTCCACCAGCTCCACGACGCCATCGTCCTCGACAACCACAATCACCACCACAACCACGACGACGACGACCGTCGCGCCAGCCCCGCCCACCTCGTTCCTCTCGGGTGCAGCGCTACCGGTCCCCGAGGGTGTTCGTGCTCCCGGACCGATCATGGGGGAAGGCCCCGGGATCTGCGACAACGACGACGAGATCGT
>CAXMPL010000031.1:0-2051 GCA_964195125.1 uncultured Kiloniellales bacterium
TATACTCCCGCCGATTTCACCCCACGTTGATCGGGAGCAACCGTGAACCCTGAGCTCTGGCTCTATATCGCAATGGCCATGGGAGTCCTGGGCCTGGCTGTTGCGGCCTTCTACGCATCACAGGTGCTAGCCGCCGACCCGGGAAACGAGGAAATGGTTCGGCTGATGAGCGTTATTCGCGCGGGTGCGATGGCGTTCCTGCGCCGCGAGTACCTTGCCATCGCCGTTTTCGTGGCTTTGCTTACGATTCTGATCGTCATCTTCCTCCCGTGGGGCTGGCCGTGGGGTGCGGTCGCCTACGTGTTTGGGGCGTTCCTCTCCGCTTTGGCAGGTTTGATCGGGATGCGGATAGCCACCGCCGCCAATGCTCGCACCGCGGAAGCGGCGCGACAGGGCGGCGTTGCCCTGGCCCTACCCGTGGCGTTCCGCGGTGGGGCGGTGATGGGCTTTACCGTCGCCGGTCTCGGTCTGCTCGGGTTCTCGCTCGGCATCTGGTTCTTCCGCAATGTGCTCGACCGCGACGACTGGGTGACGATCGTTACCGCCATCGGGCTCGGTGCTTCGTCGATCGCCCTGTTCGCTCGCGTCGGTGGCGGCATCTACACGAAGGCCGCCGACGTCGGGGCCGATCTGGTTGGCAAGGTCGAGGCAGGCATTCCTGAGGATGACCCGCGTAACCCGGCGGTTATCGCAGACAACGTTGGCGACAATGTCGGAGACGTCGCCGGCATGGGGGCCGACCTCTTTGAGTCCTATATCGGCTCCCTGGTAGCCCCGATCACGTACGCCGTCATCGTTTTCGGGCTGGCGGGCGCTGCTTTCACCCTGCAAACCGTGTTCTATCCGCTGGCGATCGCCGCTATCGGGATGCTCGCCTCGCTCATCGGCTCGTTCCTGGTCCGCCCGGGAAAGGCCAGCCTCGGTGCCACCCTCGAACGCGGAACCTGGGTTGCGGCCGGGTTGACCATCCTCGGTGTTGCCATCCTGACGCCGGCGTTGTTCAACGATGTCGAAGGAGTCAAGAACCCATGGGGCTTCTTCGGGGCGGTCCTCGTCGGCCTCATGGTGGGGGTGGTGATCGGGAGAATCTCGATGTGGTTCACCTCGGACCAGTACAAAGTGGTCAAAGAGGTTGCTCGCCAGGCCCAGACCGGTGCGGCGACGGTGATCCTGTCAGGGGTGTCGGAGGGGATGAAGTCGGCGGCGTACTCCGTCATCGTTGTCGCAGCCGGCATGGGCGCCGCATTCTGGGCGGGTCAACTGGCGGTGGATGACGGTGGCATCTACGGCGTGGCCATTGCCGCCATCGGAGTGCTGGCAACACTGGGTATCACGGTGTCGGTCGATGCGTACGGGCCGATCGCCGATAACGCCGGCGGCATCGCCGAGATGGCCCATCTTCCCCCAGAGGTGCGCGACGCTACCGACGAGCTCGATGCCCTTGGCAACACGACGGCGGCCGTCGCCAAGGGGTTTGCCATCGGCTCTGCTGCGGTCACCGCCCTTGCGCTGTTCTTCACTTTCTTCCAGGCGGTCAATGTCGAGCTGGAGAAGGCGGGTGAACCAATGATCGAAAGCCTCGACATCCTCAACATCTGGGTCATCGTGGGGCTGTTCATCGGGGGGATGTTCCCCTACCTGTTCGGGGCTCAGACGATCCAGGCAGTTGGGAGGTCCGCGGTGCAGATCATCGAAGAGGTTCGCCGCCAATTTCGCGAGATCCCCGGGCTGAGAGAAGGAGACCCGGAGGCCGTGCCCGACTACGAGAAGGTCATCGACATCGCTACCAGGTCATCGCTGCGGGAGATGGTCATCCCCGGCACCCTGGCGGTGGCTCTGCCGCTGGTGGTCGGGTTCATCAGCATCGAGATGCTCGGCGGCCTGCTGGCAGGAGCGCTGGTGTCGGGCTTCCTGCTAGCCATCTACATGGCGAACGCCGGTGGTATGTGGGATAACGCAAAGAAATTCGTCGAAGCCGGAGCCTTCGGCGGCAAGGGATCCGAGGCGCACAAGGCGGCCGTGGTCGGAGACACCGTCGGAGATCCGTTCAA
>CAXMPL010000032.1:0-3545 GCA_964195125.1 uncultured Kiloniellales bacterium
CGGGTCTTCATGACCGAGCGCGAAGTGCCCGAGCGTCTGGAGGACAACGGATCGAACGAGCTCCGGCTCGAAGTCGTCACGACCGGGGACGTAGATTCGGCGATTGGCCATGTCCGTTACCGAGCGAACCGTGGCCGGGACGTCATGGGTTCGAAGCACTTTGAAACCGAAATGGGCGGCGAGCGCATTGAGGTCGCCCTTCGACATCCCCCCCGCTCCCCGGTCACCGACTGCGGCGGCGGCCTCGGCGGCAAGCGACTCGATTTCGGCGAAGTAGTTGCCACGCGTTCGCATCTCGGTGCGGAGCTCGGCGTTGACCGTCCGCGCCTCGTCTGGAGTGAATGGTGCAGTCTCGGTTTCGTCGGCGAGCTCCGCGTAGAGACGCACGATGTGCTCGAGTGCAACGTCGGGGAGCCTGGCCGAGGCCTTCAGATACGGCAGCCCGAGGTTCCGATACGCCTGCTCGCGTTGGATACGCTCGATGGTGACTTCGAGCCCGGCCCTCCTCGTTGGCGGCTCCGGTACGAGCAAATCGCCTGCCGGCACCCCGAGGGCGGTGGCGAGATCGTTGATCAGGCCCAGCGTTGGCTCTCGCTTCCCGTTCTCCACCATCGAGAGGTAAGGGGCGGGTTTGCCGACGAGCGCACCGAGGTCGTCGAGCCTGAGCTGCCGCTGCTTGCGGTAGTGGCGCACTCGCTGACCAAGTACCAGGGAATCGATAGTGTCGATAAATACATCCTACCTGATACAAATCAGAACGATTCTCCTTTCTTTCTCCAATAAGAAGTTGCATCTACACCATCTCACATCAAAACTGCCCGACATTGAGGGAGGTTGACCGATGATCGAGGTCGCCGGGGGGCGAGAGGACGGGTACGACGCGATCCTCAGCGATGAGGCACTCGGATTCGTCGCCGAGCTTCAACGCCGCTTCAACCCCATCCGACGCCGCCTGCTCGACGCCCGCGCCGAGCGGCAGCACCAAATCGATGCCGGCACCGATCCGGACTTCCACCTCGAGACCGAGAAGCTGAGACGGGGTGACTGGACGATCGCCAAACCTCCAGACGATCTCGCCGACCGCCGCTGCGAGATCACAGGCCCCACGGATCGCAAGATGCTCATCAACGCTCTCAACTCGGGGGCCAAGGTGTTCATGGCCGACTTCGAAGATTCGAACTCGCCCACCTGGGACAACATGGTACGCGGCCAGATCAACCTGTTCGACGCCATCCGGCGCGACATCGACTTTGTGGCCGAGACCGGGAAGGCGTACCAGCTCGAAGAGAAGGTGGCCACGCTGATGGTGCGACCGCGAGGCTGGCACCTCGAGGAGCGCCACGTCCTGATCGACGGCACGACGGTGTCGGCAAGCCTCTTCGACTTCGGCCTCTTCTTCTTCCACAACGCCGCCGAGCTCGTGGCTCGCGGCTCCGGCCCCTACTTCTATCTCCCCAAGCTCGAGAGCCACCTCGAGGCGCGTCTGTGGAACGACGTCTTCGTCCACGCTCAAGAGACGCTCGGCATCGCGGTGGGGACGATCAGGGCCACCGTGCTCATCGAGACCATCCTCGCCGCCTTCGAGATGGAGGAGATCCTCTACGAGCTGCGTGACCACTCGGCTGGCCTCAACGCCGGTCGCTGGGACTACATCTTCTCGGTGATCAAGAAGTTCAGGAACCGCACCGGCTTCACGCTCCCCGACCGAGCCCAGATCACGATGACGGTCCCGTTCATGCGCGCCTACACCGAGCTGCTCGTCGCCACCTGTCACCGCCGCGGCGCTCACGCCATGGGCGGGATGGCCGCCTTCATACCCTCGCGACGTGATCCTGTGATCAACGAGCTCGCCCTCACCAAGGTACGCGAGGACAAGGCACGCGAGTCGAGCGACGGTTGCGACGGCACCTGGGTCGCGCACCCCGACCTCGTTCCCGTCGCCACCGAGATGTTCACCGCCGTTCTCGGAGACGCTCCCAACCAGATCGACCGGCTGCGCGACGACGTCCACGTGAGCGCGAAGGAGCTGCTCGACACGGAGGTCGCTGAGGGCACGGTCACCGAGGCCGGGGTCCGGATGAACGTGGACGTGGCCGTTCAATACCTGGCCTCTTGGCTGCGTGGCAACGGAGCCGCCGCCATCTACAACCTGATGGAGGATGCGGCCACCGCAGAGATCTCGCGATCTCAGGTGTGGCAATGGGTCCACAACGGCGTCGTAACGGACGAGGGCGATGCGGTGACCGAGGCCTATGTTCGAGCGATCGCCGACGAGGAAGCGGCCCGTCTCCGGGACGAACTCGGTGCGGCCGAGTACGCCAGCGGCCGCTTCGACGATGCCAGAGCCCTATTCGAGACGGTTGCCCTCGCCGCTGATTTCCCAGAGTTCCTCACACTGCCCGGCTACGAGATCCTCGAGAAGGAGACATCATGACCAACGTCGACGCCATGACCGACCGTGCCGACCGGATCGCCACCGACTGGGCAAGCAGCCCCCGTTGGAAGGGGGTGCGGCGAGACTACTCCGCCGAGGACGTCGTCCGTCTCCAGGGTTCCTTTGTCGAGGAACACACGCTGGCTTCCGCCATGGCAGAGCGGCTGTGGGAGCTCATCACCGGGCGGGATTACGTCAATTCCCTAGGCGCCATATCCGGCGGCCAGGCGGTGCAGATGGTCAAGGCCGGTCTCGACGCCATCTACCTCTCGGGGTGGCAGGTGGCGGCGGACGCCAATCTCGCCGGCGAGGTCTACCCGGATCAGTCGCTGTATCCGGCGAACAGCGCCCCCGCCCTCGTTCACCGCATCAACAACGCGCTGCGCCGCGCCGACCAGATCGAGTGGTCCGAGGGCAACGGACAGCGAGACTGGATGGTCCCAATTGTCGCCGACGCCGAATCCGGCTTCGGTGGTTCGCTCAACGTCTTCGAGCTGACCAAGGCGTTCATCAAGGCCGGAGCCGCCGCCGTCCACCTCGAGGATCAGCTGTCCTCGGAGAAAAAGTGCGGGCACATGGGCGGCAAGGTGCTCATCCCCACCGGCCAGCACGTCCGGGCCCTGCAATCGGCCCGACTCGCCGCAGACGTGCTCAATGTGCCGACGGTGGTGCTTGCGCGAACTGACTCCCTCGCCGCGACGCTGCTCACGTCGGACGTCGACGATCGCGACCGGGCCTTCGTCACCGGCGAGCGGACGGCCGAAGGCTTCTACGCTGTCCACAACGGCATGGAAGCCGCCGTCGCCCGCGGACTCGCCTACGCCCCGTACGCCGATCTGCTGTGGTGCGAGACGTCCAAACCGGATCTCGCCGAGGCGGCGCAGTTCGCCGAGGCGATCCATGAGCAGTATCCCGACCAGATGCTGGCCTACAACTGCTCGCCGTCGTTCAACTGGCGGCGCCATCTCGACGACGCCACCATCGCCAAATTCCAGAAGGAGCTCGGTGCGATGGGGTACCGGTTCCAGTTCATCACCCTTGCCGGGTTCCATGCGTTGAATGCTGCGATGTTCCAGCTGGCTCGGGGCTATGCCGAATCCGGGATGTCGGC
>CAXMPL010000033.1:0-2665 GCA_964195125.1 uncultured Kiloniellales bacterium
GCGGTCGTTGCATCGGTCGCAGTGCGTGCGATTCGGGGTCGTCCCGTCTGACGTTGGTCAAGCCCGTCGCAGGGTCAGCACCGGCGATCAGCGCGATACAATCACGGCTCCATCCGGGCGCTTAGCTCAGCGGCAGAGCGCTGCCTCGACACGGCAGAGGTCACTGGTTCGATCCCAGTAGCGCCCACGGCTGGAATCCTTATGTGGCATGGTGTTTCGCCGCGGCGCTCGTTCGGTGATTCCGGCTTGATGTTGCGATTGACCACATTCTGACCACATCAGGCGCGCCCGCGGGCCCGGTAGCGAACCAGGGGCAAACGCCCTCTCGGAGGGATATACACATCGCTGAGCGGATCTCCTAGCGGCTTAGAGACTTCACCATCGGACGATTCAGAGCTAGACGTTGAACTGGGCGTCGTCGTCGAGCAACTCAATGAATCGTTGATGAACCGCTCCAACAATGAAGACTGCCTCGTGCGGGGGGAGTTGGAGAAAGGCGATGTAGTTCTCTTCCCCTGTCATGGTCTAGCCTTGACGCTCTCCCATCCCTTCGGAACAATTTGTTATGGCAAACAACCCTGACATCGTCGACTTCATCGTCGGCCAACTCGACAACTCATGTGACATCACCTATCGCGATATGTTCGGCGGCGGAACTCTGTATTCGAAAGCCAAGGTGGTCGCGCTTATCTGCGACGACCAGCTGTTCGTAAAGCAAACAGAGGCAGGTCGGACATTCATTGGAGACGTCGTGGAGGCCCCCGCCTTCCCCGGCGCGAAGATGTCTTTCCTGATCACGGACATGCTCAATGACGGTGAATGGCTTTCGCAGCTTATTCGCCTGACCGAGGCAGACTTGCCGAAGCCGAAACCCAAGAAGAAGAGCCGAAAAACTAAGTAGCGCCCCACGTAGGGTCCTGCACTGGTCAGTCCTGCTCAGCGCTCGACCAACACGAGCACACGACAAGAGCACATCGGTCGTGTCTGGGCGAATCCACTTGTTCAGCCGAAGCGTTCTTCCATGACGAGCCTGATGACTCCTGTGCTCACCGCTCTCTTGTCAGGGATTGTCACGCCTCGACTTTTGAATCACTCAGAACGTCAAGGTGCCAAACATTCGCCGGGGCTGATTTCGGGAGGTCGTTGTCGTGTTTCTGGCCGTTGCGGTGGCTTTCCGGGCGCGTTGAAGTAGGGCGTGCTGGTGTTGCTGTTTGGTCAGGCCGCGGGCCGGTATTGGGGCTCTTCTCGTTGAAGTGGGGAGCGGTCTGAGGGGAGGGGGTCCGCGAGCGGGTGCAGGGATCCCGCCATGGTTGCGGTTGTTCGAAGACTGCAACTGTGAGGAGATCCCTGCGATGGTGGACGGTAGTGGCCTGGCCGAGGCGATGTTGGGTCTGGCGGGTGTGCGCGTGACGGACGTGTGCGAGGCCGACGGCGAGGTGACGATCGAGGTCGAGACGACCGAACCGCGAGTGTGGTGCGAGCGGTGCGGGTGTCGGGCCGAGTCGCAGGATCGGATGTGGGTCGACGTCCGCGATCTCGAGTGCTTCGGTCGCCCGACTCGGTTGCGGATCTGGAAGCGACGGTGGCGATGCCGCGAGGTGTTGTGCTCGGCGAGGACGTGGACCGAACCGCTCGGGTTCTTGGACGCGCAGGTCGTGTTGACCCGGCGCACCGGTGCTGAGGCGTGCCGACGAGTTGGTGAGTTGGCGCGTCCGGTGTCGCAGGTCGCGGACGAGTTCGGGGTCTGTTGGGAGACGGTCATGAACGCGGTTGTCGAGCACGGCACGCCGCTGGTCGACGATCCGGCGAGGGTCGGCACGGTGCGCCAGTTGGGTGTGGATGAGACGTCGTTCCTTCGAGCGAATCGACATCATCACACGATCTACGCGACTGGCCTCGTTGACTTGGAGGGCCGCCGGTTGATCGACATGGTCGAGGGCAACGCAGCTGTTGACCTGCGGAAATGGACTGCCAACGCGGACCCGGCGTGGCTGGCTGGCATCCAGGTCGTGGCGACGGATCTGGCGCAGTCGTTCCGAGCGGGCCTGTCGCCGCACCTCGATCACGCCACCCGAGTCGCCGACCCGTTCCATGTGGTCCGAGTCGCCAACCGTTGCGTTGACGCCGTGCGCCGGCGGGTTCAGAACGAGACGTTGGGCCATCGCGGTCGCACCGACGACCCGCTCTATCGGATCCGCAAACTGCTCCTCACCGGCTCCGAACGGCTCAACGAACGCGGCACCGATCGGGTGTTGTTGTCGCTGCGCACGGGTGACCCGAACAATGAAGTCGTCGGGGCGTGGCTCGCGAAGGAGAGTGTTCGTGACGTGTACCTCACTGGCAACTACGCCGACGCAGCCGTCGTGTTGGACAAGGCCATCGCCGGATGTCGAGCCGACGAGGTCGCCGAGATCCGATCGCTCGGCAACACGCTCGCGTCGTGGCGAACCGAGATCTTGAACCGCCACTCGACCGGGGCGTCGAACGGTCCGACCGAGGGACTGAACCTGTGCGTGAAGAAGGTCAAGCGCTGCGGTCACGGGTTTCGACGGTTCGACAACTACAGGCTTCGCGTACTGCTCCACACCGGCGGCGTCACCTGGCCCCAACGACCCTCACCGCCACGCATCCGAACACGTTGCTCCCCAGTCAGATGAGAAGAGCC
>CAXMPL010000034.1:0-5343 GCA_964195125.1 uncultured Kiloniellales bacterium
TGCTGTGTACCTGCAAGAAGTCGAAACGCTGGATAGCGCATCACTTGCCGAGCTCCAGTCGAGGCGACTGGTCGAGCTGATCGGGCGGCTCCGGGGTGTCGAGTCGCCGTTCTGGTCCGCAAAGCTTGCCGACGTTGGCGAGGTGGGCGCTATCGACGACCTGACCGACCTTCCCTTCACCGAGAAACACGAATTCCTGGCCGCCTACCCCTACGGCATGCTTGCCGTCTCGATGAGCCAGGTGGTGCGGATCCATGCCTCGTCCGGCACGTCAGGGAAGCCCACCATCGTCGCCTACACCGCAGAAGACATTCGGATCTTCGCCCAGGTAAACGCCAGGGCGTTGTCCGCGGTGGGAGCAATCAGCGACGACGTAGTGCATATCGCCTACGGATATGGGCTGTTCACCGGGGGGTTGGGTTTGCACTACGGCGTCGAGGAGCTCGGGGGGACCGCGGTGCCGGCATCCGGTGGGAATCCAGCGTTCCAGGTCGGGCTGATGGCAGACGCCATGGCCACCGGGCTCGCCTCCACTCCGTCGTTCGCGCTGATCCTCGCCGAACGCGCCGAGAGCGCGGGCATCAAGGGAGACATCCGGCTCCGATGGGGGATTCATGGGGCGGAACCGTGGTCGGAGGGTCTGCGCGAGAAACTCGAGACCGCCTGGGGCGGGGGTTACGACGCCCGCGATATCTACGGCCTGTCCGAGGTCATCGGTCCCGGCGTTGCGGTGGAGTGTCGTGAGAACAAGGGCGGGATGCACGTGTTCGAGGACCACTTCTACCCCGAGATCGTCGACCCAGAGACCGGAGAGCCGGTGCCGACCGGTGAGCCTGGAGAGCTGGTGCTCACCACCCTGACCAAGCACGCCCAGCCGGTCATCCGCTATCGCACCCGCGACATCACACGGATGCTTGCGGGCGACTGCCCATGCGGTCGAACCAGCAGGCGTATCGCCCGGCTGGAGGGCCGCATCGACGACATGCTTATCATCCGCGGCATCAACGTATATCCGCACACCATAGAGACCGTCCTGATGAGCGATCCCACGCTGGGCCCCAACTACGCCATCGTGGTCGACCGAAGGGGCCCTCTCCCCGAGTTGGAAGCGAGGGTCGAGGTGGCCGACGCATCTCTCACCGCCGCTGCCGAGGTAATCGGCGCCCGTCTGGAGAGCCGGCTGATGGAAACGGTCCGACTCCGGATCCCGGTCATGGTCGGCGAGCCGGGCAGCGTGCCGCGCAGCGAGCTGGGCAAGGCCAAGCGAGTCTTCGAGCGGACCGGAGACGCGGACCCCCTCGGCTGAGTTTTCGCCATTGCCGACTGAGCGCAGCTCAGTCGAGGAAACGGACCACGTTGAGGATCGTGGCGGCGGCGCCGATGGTGGCGGCGATGGCGAGGTAGGCGATGACGAGCCTGGTGTCACCCAGTTTGCATCGACTCTTGGCCAGACCGCGGCGGCGGGCCTGGGCGTACCCGAGCACTCCGATCGTGCCGAAGATGGCAACGGTCAGCGCCGGTGTGATCAGCCAGGAGATGATCCCGATTGTGGTGTAGATGCAGAGCTGGAGAGGGTCGTACTGCTTGTGCTCCTCGACCGGCACGCTCTCTGGTGTGCGGGTGAAGGCTGTTGGCGGCTCGTGTCTCACGTTGTCACCTCCATGGGTCCCCGGAGCGTGACCGGGACCGATCCGACCCGGGCCCCGGCGATCTCAGACAGTTTCTGGCTTCCCAGCTGCGGCCATGCCTGCACGGCACAGAACGGTGCGCACTGGTCGAGGTCCGCCTCGCTCTTGGTTCCGACGTGGACGCAGCATTGGGTCAGGCGCTCTTCGATCATCGTGTTCATATCCATGAATGGCTTGATGCTGATGCGCTTGACCCGCGTCGCCAGGGTGTCGCGCAGCCGGGTCCCGTTGCGGCCGGAGTCGGCGGCGATGCGCAGCAACGAGCTCACCCCGAGATCGCAGCTCTCGCAGACGGTCCTGATCAGCTCGCCGACGGTGGGGTGGGTGAGCGATGTCTGGTCGGACAGCAACCCGAGCAGCGAGGCCTTGACTGCCCCCCGGATCTCGGCGGGGAGGTCGTCGTCTGCAATCCGGTTGGCCACCAGGTCGAGGTGCTCCTTGAGTCGCTCGTGACCGATGAGCGAAACCAGTGACCGCCACTCCCCTGAATCGTCTCGGATCATGTAGCCGACGCTTGCGCAATGCGGATGCGAGCACGGCAGGGCGGTGAGGTCGTCCCAGTTGACAAGGCCGTCTGTCTGGGGCCCGAGCCTGCTGAGCACACCGGTGTGGGTGAGCCGATCCAGCGGGTTGATCTCACCGGAGCGTCCCGAGCCGAACTGGGGCTGGATCGATACCCCTCCGACGAACGGGGTGTCGAGGGCGTAGTTGACGACGTCTCCGATCTCGTCGTCGTTGACGCCGAGCGAGGCCGTCATGGTGAGTGTGATGAAGACCTCGGCGTCCCGGAGCCGCTCCACGGCGCGCTGTTTCATGGCTCGCAGATCGGCGTTGCGATGATGGAGGTAGGTCGCCTTGCGGAAGCCGTCGAACTGGAGATACACCTCGACGCGACGGTTGTGGCGACGGAAGGCGTCGAGCAGCTCGTCGTCGCGGGAGATCGTGATGCCGTTGGTGTTGACGACGATCCGGGTGATGTTGCGCTCGGTGACCCGGTCGAGCAAGGTGAGGAAGTCGGGGTGGATGGTGGGTTCCCCGCCGGACAGCATCAATACGTCGATCCTGCCGCCCTCACGGTCGAGCCGTCGATCGATGTTGGCGAGCAAGTCGGCGACGGGAACCACACCCTTCAGCTGCGGAGAAGAGTCGGCGAAGCAGGTCGGGCACCGCAGATTGCACACCTGGGTGACGTCCTCGAGGAGGATGCAGGTGTGTTGCGTCTGCATCTCGCCCAGGCCCCGCAGGTAGGCAGAAGGGATCGGGTCGTAGTTTCCTGCCGTGTCCGGGTTGTGGTACTTGGTCGGAGCGGTCCACTGTTCCAGGTACTCGAGGATGTCGGGGTCCTCGTCGTAGAGGGTGACGACCTTGCCGTGCTCCGGACAGCCACGCACCAGCCAGACGTGGTCTTCGGCCACGCTCAGGTAGCCGGACAGTCGCGGCACTTCTTCGAGGGGGCGGTCCGGGTATGCGTCGTGGCAGTGCGGGCAGAAGGCGGTCACGTAGCGGACGATGCGGTCTTCCCTGGTTGGCATCCCGAGTGTCATGGAGCTCATCCGAGAGGTGACGTCGGGCCAAGGAAAAAAGCGGTGCAGGCGGTGCCGATAGCGAGGCTGATGCCGATGGTGAGACCGATGCCAAGAACGAATCCCGACGTCTCCCGCCAGTAGATGCCCGCACCGACCAACAGCGCTATCGCCAGGATGGGCGCCAGGGCCACTCCCCACGGGCCGATCGCGCCTGCGATGATGCCGCCGACCGCGACGCCGGCGACGACCGCCCCGACGGTCGCCAGGCCCCCGTAGAAACATCCCTGGCCCTTCTTGGAAGGCTGAGGTTCTGGCAGTCCGTCGGCCGGTGTTGGTTGTTCGGTCATGCGTGCCCTCTCTCCCGGTGTTTGTCCGGTGTATCCCGCGGGTTGGCTGGAATGGTCATTGGCGTCATGCAGGCGCTCCGGCCACGGAGACCCCCGCCCGCTGGTACTGCATCCGTGCGATGTGCACGATCAGGATCGGGACGGTGATGAGGAGGAAGATCTGTGAGCCGGACAACCCGAATGCCATCTCGGGGTTGCCGCGCACGAACTCCACCCCGAGCCGGAACACGCCATAGGCAAAGAGGAAGAGCTTGAAGCTGAGCCCCGGCGTGACGAGCCGATCGCGGCCCCACCACAACACCCCAAAGGCGGCGGCGAGGAACACGATTTCGTAGAGGAAGGACGGGTGCATGGGCTGACCCGACACACATTGGGGACAATTGGGGATCGCGGCGGCAGCCTCCGCCGACATGGCGATACCCCAAGGCAACGAGGTCGCCGTCCCTACTTGTTCGGTGAGGAAGCAGCCGATCCGGCCGACGGCGAGGCCGATCGCTACCGCAGGGGCGAACAGAGCGCCGGTACTGCGGCGATACCCCACCAGTCGTTTTGCGATGAGTGCTCCGAAGTAGGCGCCGGCCAATCCGCCCAGGATCGATCGACCACCGAATAGGTACAAGTCGGACAGTGTCGAACCCGATCCGACGAAGCGCCACGCCGAACCAACCTTGGCCAGGATCGCCCCGCCGATGAGTGCGCCAACCGCCACCCACGCCGTTTGTTCGTTGAGCACACCCTTGCGCCTGGCTTCCCAGAAATACACAAAGCTGGCCACCGCGAGACCGAGGCCGACGAAGAACTCATGGGTCGGCACCCCCCATCCCAGGACCTCGAAAAGTACCGGCTGCACGCTGCCGATGACCCTACACGGAGGAACTAGAGGTTGCCCGTGCGCCTGCCGCTACCGGCGCCGTCTCGAGGCCGTGTCCCACACGCCGCTTTTGTCGCTCTACCGTGCGCGATCGGGGGCGCCCGCGACCGCGGTCTGTAGATGGTCCGGGAGCAGGACTGCCCGGGGTCCTCGGTGGCGCCTTATGCTCGGCTCTGGCTGCGGCACCGATCAGTTGCGACAGCTCCGCAACCTTGCGGCCGTCCACATCCCCGACGTTGTCAGACAGGTACGTCAGGACCTCGGCGACGGCCGTGTGCACCTGCTCGCTGGTTGTGCCGCCGTTCGGAGCAACGATGGTGCTGACTCGTTCGGCGGCGGTGCGGAGGGCCTCAGTCGCCGCATCGGAGACGTGCCCGGGCTCGCCGTCGTGGGATGCTGCCACAACTTCGGCGGCGTGCTCGAGGCTACGAGCGAGTTGGCCGGCCGTCGCGAGGTCGGCCGCTTCCTGGAGGCGCTCGGCAGCCCCACCACCACCGAGACCGATCCTCTCCAAGGCCCCGTCCAGCCCGTAGAGCGCGTCGCCGGGAGCGGCCCCGTCCGCCGCTATCGCCACGCCGGCACCCGACCCAAGCACGAGCGTGATGGCGGCAGCGACGGTGGCCACGCGATGACGTAGCCGAAGGCGAACCGTGGCCGTGGGAGCGGTGATGGCGGGCCGGTCTTGGTGCCGCAGAGCGCAAGGCTGAGCGCGACACGGCCAAGGCAGAAGGTGACAAGCCTGGTCGGGGATTGGGTCGCGGCCATGCCGCCGACGTCCACGAGTACCTGCTGGCGGGTCATTCCCCATCGGAGCTGCCGTCTCACGGCGAAGCGGTGAGCGGGATGGTCCACGCCTTCGACAAAGTGAAGGCCGACCACCCCGGCCGCGGGAACGGCCCGACCGAGAAGGG
>CAXMPL010000035.1:0-3430 GCA_964195125.1 uncultured Kiloniellales bacterium
GAGACCACGACTACGACCGATCCAGGCTTTGTTGAGGTATCTGATTTGGTCTACATGACGATCGATGGTTCTGAACTCTTGATGGATGTCTACACACCCGCTGGCGAGGGGCCGTGGCCTGTTGTGGTTGCGTTCCATGGCCTTGACTCAGACGGGAAGGATGGTGAAGACACCGTCATGGTGGCCGAGGCTGCGGTTGCTGAGGGAATGGTCGTGTTCGCACCGTCGTGGATTGTTTGGCGTCCATCGACCCCACCAGTCCCGGTGGCGCTTGAGGCCTATCAGGAGTGGAAGAGCGCTGTTGCTTGTGCCGTTGCGTTCGCTCAGCAGAGCGCGCCTGACTACGGCGGCGATCCAGACAACACGATCGTGTATGGGTTCTCGGCGGGGGCGGGATTTGCGCTGGCGGTCTCGGTGGATTCGAGGGGGGATTCGATTCCGGGGTGTGAAACTGATGCACCACTTGAGCCGGTGAGCGGCGCTGTGCTCGGTGACGGTGAGTATTGGCTGCATTCGCAGAACTTCGACGCTGCTTTCGAAGTCGATACCGCTGCAATGCAAGCGGAACTCGCATCACAGATCGATCCGACATACTGGCCTGCAGACCTAGACGCCGAGTTCTTCTTGTGGGTTGCCAATGGCACGAGCCCCAGAGCGATCGATGACCCGTCGGACCCGTCTGGGTGGTTCGCCCATCGGGACTCAGATGGATCGATCCAACGTGATCTCGAACGACTCAACCAGTTCGAAGACGGAGTCGTGACCTCTGTCGATGCTGGCCAACTCCTCGAACTTCGGCTCTCCGAGGCCGGAATCGAGGTGACCTTGGATCAGTATCCCGGCGGACATACAACTCGCAACAAGGTGCCTGAGCTCGTCGGCTATCTGAAGGCCGCAGCCGCTCAGTAGGCCGCCCATAACGGCACATATCCGCTAGCTGAGATTGCGGATGGGAGCGGTTCGCGTGGTCACACGATGGTCACGCCAAGGCGGAAACTAGAGGCATCCAGAGGTCACGGGAGGAACGACGGTGCCTCTGAAACCGTCGAACCGCCTCGCCTAGGAACACAGGCGGCCACCAGCGGACATGAGACCGGTCGGACTTTTAGTCCGAAGTGTGTGGGTTCGAGTCCCACCGGGCCGACTCCGCTGCAATCGACGTCCTCCTCGTCGATCGGGGCTTCTTGCCTTCGAGGCGACACTGAGAACTGTCGAGGTGCACCGCGGCACTGGATCTTGCGGATATGTGCGGCCTCGTCGATGCTCTAGCGCGAGAGATGAATAGCTACGATTGGCCCTCCGAACCATTGAGGTGGTGACATGGAAACGGGCCTCCAAATCGGTGCAATCGTCGTCGTTGTCGCAGGCTTTGTCATGATCGTGATCTACCAACCCTGGAAGAAGACTTCTCGTACTCAGGCCGATCTCGACTCACGCAGTGACGAAGAAGAGGCGCCCTAGTACACGAACACTGTCGGCACCGCTTGCTCAGCCAGCCACACCGCACGAATCCGAGTCATCGGACCGCCCACGACGCCGGCTTTGACCAAGTCGGACGCGCAAGGTGTAATGGCGCGATGTTGGGGGCAAACATCATGAACTTCCATGTCACGGATACGTCGCCGACCTCACCCATCGCTCTCTGGCCCCGCTCGAACGGATTGAGCCAGCGCCAGCGTCGCCGCGATGAGCAGCACCGTCGATCCGATCATCTCGAGTGCCTCCTCGGTGATCATCGTCGGGACATAAATTGTGGCCCGCACCGGTGACCCACCCCAATTCTGGACGAGCTCGAGGGCCAGGGCTGCGATCCAGAAGGTGGCCCCGGCCACGAGCAGCGCAACGATGCGAGCCTGTTTCCGATACAGGCGCACCACCCCCCACCATGCCACAGCAGCGAGACCCATCACGGGGACATACAGGAGCTGCCAGTCGATCCCCGACCACTGCTCAAGGCGCTCGTGAATGCCGTTACCTTCGTCGAGCGCTAGAAACGCCAGGATCGGCCACCACATCCAGATTGCCAGCGATCGGGGTCTCGTAGACATTCCGACGAACAGCCACCACAAGGCGGCGGCCCACAAGAGCGCGGCCGAGAACCATGTCGCTACCGATGCCTCAGAGTCAAGGTTTGCCGCGCCCCACTCCGGAAATGCGACCCGCTGCAACGTGCCCATCACCACGAG
The DNA here is from genome assembly GCA_964195125.1 of uncultured Kiloniellales bacterium. Classification (GTDB taxonomy): domain Bacteria; phylum Actinomycetota; class Acidimicrobiia; order Spongiisociales; family UBA5794; genus JACZST01. The sequence continues at coordinate 2,187 of CAXMPL010000035.1, forward strand.
CACACCTATGGCGACAGCGGAGACGACTGCGACCACCACGCCAGGCACCTTCGAGGCCAACTCAACAAGACGCCAAGGGCCCCGTAGCTCCGCTGCCGGGGCATTGGGATCGGTCAGGGACACGACAGCTGCTCGTCGAGCATCGAGGTCGGCCCCCGTGTCATGAATCTGAGGACATTCTCAACGTAACGCATCGGGAGAGCAGTCCCTATCGGTCGCTGTGTCCAAGCGCAGCGTAGAGATGCTTGGGGCGACCCGGGGTGCCATATTCGCTGCTGACTTCTGCACGGCCTGATTCCACCAGGTAGATCAGGTAGCGGCGAGCAGTCACTCTGCTCACGCCGACCAGGTGCGCTACCGCTTCGACCCGGAGTCATTGAAACGCGGGCAGTGGCCCACTCCCGGCAAAGAGACCAGCACCTCCGAAGTAGTAGCCAAGTGGAAGCATCTCCATGAAGCCTCGTTCTGACTCCGCGGCCGACTCTGAGCGTTACCCAGATCCAGCTACCAGTGTCCCTTTCATCCCCGCGGCGAAATGCCCCTCAATGGCGCAGATGATCTGGTATTCAGCGGCGCCCAGGTTGAAGGAGTCGCTGACAGACTCGCCGGCCGCAACGGGAAGATTGAACAGTACTTGCGATTCGTCGAACTCGGCTTCGCTGCTGATGCTGGTGCCAGCCCTGAGGATCACCCACTCGTGCTCGATCGAACCGGAGTTATTCACGGTGACGGTGACATCCTGCCCCGCTGCGACGGCCACACTGCTGGGGTCGAAGGCGAACTCGCTCGCACCAACCGTGATCGAAGTTGCCGGTTCGGCTGTAGTGGAGTCCCCGTTTCCGCATGCGGCGACCAACCCCACGACGGCTCCGATGAGGAACAGCTTGGCTACCTTTCCATGGGTCATATCGTGCTCGCTTTCTTGTGAACTCGAATGATGCTGGACGTGCCGATCTTAAGGAGATTCGGCGTCGGAACTCACGGCTCGAACGGGCGCGTCCACCGACTGTTTCGATAACGGATTGCCAACACAGAATGAGGGCGATGTAGCCGGCGCCCCAGGTGCGCGTCTTGGATGGCCTGTTCCCGAGGCCGGCGACCACGACATCGGCCATTGAAAGCTCCCATTACTGGGGACGCCCCAAGGCTCGCTTGCCTATGTCGAGCAGGTCGGGATCACTCCCCGCCCGAAGCCCTCCTCCACGCGAACAGGGTGGCGCCGACGAGCAACGCCAGGGCACCGG
>CAXMPL010000036.1:0-4379 GCA_964195125.1 uncultured Kiloniellales bacterium
TGTGGCATCAGGCGGAGCAGGCAGTCTCTAAGCGGGCTTTAGCCGGCGAGGGCACTGCCCCGGAACCTGCGCGATTCACGCCAATTCCATCTCGAGAAGCCGCGGGCATTGCCTCGTTCCTCATCAAGGCAAGAGAGCGGGGGATGATCGACCTACGAATATTCAGGGCTCTCGGGGAGCTGCTCGAGGAGACCTACCCCAGCGCCCGTCTGGTGACACCGCCCCAATCGACGAGCCCTGCCCGGACGCCCCTCCCGGCCCCACCCCCGGAACGTCCGGCGACACAGGAAACACCGGTACGGCGACCACCCGATCGCGTCCAGCCCAAGCCTCCGAGTCGTACCGTCAGCAAACCACCCGAGCTCGAGCCCGAGCCCCAGCCCAAACCTCCGAGCGGTACCGTCAGCAAACCGCCCGAGCTCGCGCCCGAACCCGTCTCGAGTGCGTTCGAGCTGCCAAGCGGCTCGGAGGCGGTCGACCAGTTGCGTCGTCGTGCTGCTGATCTGTGGAAGATCATCGGGCCCGACATCAGCGTCCATGGTTTTTCCTACCTGGGGCTGCTGCTGACGCTCGTCGGGGTCTTTGGGTTCATGTTCTTCAGTTTCGAGGATCTCCCGGATCCGGTGCAACCGTTCGTCGAGATCCTCATCCCGGTGGTCTTTTTCGGCTGGGCATACTTTCTCAAGCGCCGCGGAGCCATCGTCGTGGCTTACCTCATGGGCTTTCTCGGCGGGCTGCTGCTCCCCCTCGTGGTCTATGCATCGCTCGTCGACAGCGCGCCGGTTCCTCCGGACCTGACCGGTGGCCGGCTGATCGTCGGGCTGGTTGTGTCGTCGCTGCTGATCGCCGCCGCTTATGCGTGGTGGAGCGCTCGTCATTCGGATTCCTGGCTCCGTTTCCTGGTGGCCCCGATGGTGTGGGTTGCGGCGCTAGCCCCTGGGTTCGCCTTCAAGACCGACGAGGTACTGTTCGGCGACGCCATTACCCGCCTCGTGTCGGCACAACCGGCCTTTTCTGCGGCGGCCATTTCGGTCACGCTTCTGGTGTTCACCCGCCGCCCCGAGTATCGGCTGGCTGCACCGAGCTTTTTCGCCGCCGTGCCGGCGGTGCCGATCGCCTATCTGCTGACGGTGGCACTGGCCGCCAACGAAGGGTGGGCATACCCCGCCCCGCTGGTGCTAGCCGGCGCGGCGTCACTGGTTTCGGTGGAGATCCTGGCACGCCGGTTCGGGTACGACACCGAGGTTGCCGTGGCGCGTCCTCTGCTGCTGGCGGTTGCTCTCGCACCACTTATTCCGCTGTGGGGCGTGGGCTTGACAGGTTTGATCACCGTTGTTGCCTATCTCGGCATGGTCGAGTGGGAGGTTCGCAAGGGGTCTGATGCGGTGGCGGTGGCTCTTGCCGTCGCGGGTGTTGCCGGCGGCCTGGCGATGAGCGTCGCCGAGCCGTGGCTCATGGTCGTTGCCTGGTCGCTCGCCAGCGTGTGGGCTCATCTGCGACGGGTGGACGGCCTCCCGCTGGACGACGACGGGCAAATCGCAACGGTGGCGGCCGCCACCCTGCCCTTCGGTGTCGCCATTGGTCTGATTCTGGCGCTACCGGACGGACTCGCGCTGGTGGTTATCGGTGCCGTGCTCGTCGCGGTGACAGCCGGCGTTCGCTGGTCGAAGACCGACGACGTGTTCTGGAAATACTGGCTCACCGGCACAGGCATTGCGCTCGTGCTCGGGTCGGTGACCTGGTACCTCGAAGGAGGCGGCGCGGCATCGCCATCGGCGGTCGTAGCGGCCACCATGCTGGCTGCGTTGACGTTGGCTGCTGGTCGTGATTGGCGGGCGCCTCGCGTTTGGATGGCAAGCGCGGCGGCCGCCGCTGCGCTGGCCATCGGGCTCGACGCCGCAGGCGTCTCCGATCCGGCGGCGTGGTGGGCCGTTGTCGGGCTTGCCACCGTGGCTGCGGCGACACTCTGGTCCCACCCCGCGGCACCGCATCTCGCGGTCATCGGCCACCTGGTGGGCTTGGCGGCGTTGTTCGGTGGGGGCTCGGCGGAGGCCCAAGCGATCGCAGTGGGGGCCTGGTCGGCCGGCTGGTTTATCGGGGTCGTCGCCGATGGGTACGGGAGAGCGTCGGCACGCGCGCTGGTCGAGCGGAACAGTCCCCGGGTCGGCGCATTCGGTGAAGGTTTCCGGCGTACCGTCGAGGCGGCACCTTCGGTGATCCTCGCCGTTTCCATCCCGTTTGCCGTGCTGGCGGCAGCCGGCCTTTGGGATCGGTTTGCCGACAACCGCCCATGGACCGGGGTGTCGATCGCGTTCCTGGCGGTCGGTTATGCCGTGATTGCCTCCTGGCAGGCGGAACGCCGGCCGCTGTCCTCGGTCTTCGCCGTCGGAGCCGTGGTTCTGTCACTCGTTGGTATCGCTGCTTCCGCTCCTGCGTCGTGGCCCTCGATCGTGGCGGCCGCCGCCACCATTGCAGTTTCCTGGCTGGTCGCCCGGCCGCGGCACTGGACGCTGTACATCTGGTTTGCATGGGCGATGTCCGCGGTCATGGCCGTTCTGCTCGCAGAGCGGGCCGGGGTATCGGATGCCAACCTGCATCTGGTGGTGCTGGGGTGGGGCGCCGGGCTGCTCATCGGCGGTCTCCTCGCAGACGACGCTCGGGCCGGCCGCCGCCGCCGAGGTGAAGGGCTGCGGATTCGGTGGCTGCAGTACCCCGTCGTCCTCGGCGCACTCGCCATCCCACTCGGCCTCGCCCCGGTGTATACGCAAGAGCCGGCCGCCTTCGGCTGGTGGTCGCTTGCCGCCGCCGCAGGCTATGGCGTGGTGGCGGCGCTGCTCAGAGCGAGCATCGTCACGGCACCGGCCTACGCGTTGGCGGCACTGGGAGTGGCGGCGCTCTCGCCGTGGCCGGTTCTGGACCGTCCGTTGGTCCTGGTCCCGGTGGCCGCAGTGCTCGTTCTGGCGTCGTGGGGATCGGAACGAGTCCAGCCGGGTGCGACGGAGCGGTATCTCCGCTGGGACCTTCCTCCGCTCGTCGTCGCTCAAGGGGTCGCGTTTGTCGCCCTGGTCCGTGCCGTGACGGTCGACTCGGTCGGCACCTGGATCGCCGTTGGTGTCCTTTCGGCGATCGTCGGGGTGTGGAAGCAGCATCGGGTGTGGGTCGACATCGGCAACGTCCTCGTGCTCATAGCCGCAGCCGCCGCCGGTCCAGGATGGATGGCCCTTGCCCTCGCCGGGACCGCGGTCCGCGGCGTGATCAGCGTGACCGTCACGTCGGGCTTCGAGCGCTGGAGTTACCACGCCCTCGGAGTCATCGCGATCGGTACCGCGTGGATCGAGCTCGGGCTGTGGCAGGGGTGGTCGTCTTCTGAGGTGGTGTCGTACACGGCGCTGGCCTTCGGAGCCCTCGGACTGATCGTAGGGAGTCTTCTGGGCGTGCGCGGCCTGGCATCGGACTGGGCTATTGCTTGGGGTGGGTTGGCTTCGGTTGGGATCGGCATTTCGGTTGCGGTGTCGTTGATGCCGGGCAACGTCGCTGATGTGTTCCCGGCGGTGGGGCTTGGCCTGTTTGCGTTGGGTGGGGCGATGGCGGCTCGGACGATTGCCCATCCGGCCTTGAAGTTGCTCACGGTGGTCGCGGCGGGCTTTGCCTGGGTTGAGCTGGGACTGTGGCAGGGATGGTCGTCTTCTGAGGTGGTGTCGTACACGGCGCTGGCCTTTGGAGCTATGGGGGCGGTGGTCGGTGGATGGCTCTCCCTGCGGGCGCTCGACCGGGATTGGGCGCTGGCATGGACCGGTCTCGCCATGGTGGGATGGACGGCGTCGGTCGTGGTGTCGCCGGGCCATGTGGTCGATGTCCTCCCCGCGCTGGGCTCGGCGTTGTTCGCCCTGGGTGCCGGGTTGACGGCTCGCCGGTTCCCGCATCCTGCGATCAAGGCGTTGACGGTCGTGTCGTCCGGGGTGGCTTGGGCCGAACTGGTTGCTGGCGTCGGGTGGACGGTGGGCCAAGCGGTGTCCTACACATCGCTCGCTGCCGGTGTGGTTGCCCTCGCTGCCGCGTTGTCTATCCGCTTCGGCAGACTGTCGCGGTCGTGGACCATCGCCTGGGGCGGCCTCGCCGTCTCCGCGATCGCTGCGGTTTGGTTTGCTGGTCTGGCGGCGCAACCCACGGCTCTCACGGCCCTCGCTCCTGCAATCGGGCTGGCGATGATGGCTGTGGCAGCCCAGATCGGCGCCCGACCCCTGTCGTATCCGCTCCACTATGCCGCGGTTGGCCTCAGCGGCTGGTCGTGGATCACCCTCGCCGCCGCGCTCGGCTGGTCACCGGACACCGCTTCGGCGATCACCGCCGTCGTCTTCGGTGGGTTGGCAGTCGGCGTT
>CAXMPL010000037.1:0-6174 GCA_964195125.1 uncultured Kiloniellales bacterium
TCTCCCTCGTGTGAGATCACGTTCTCCATCCGATGCTCTGCCGCCTTTGCCAGCACTCCGTCGACGGGACCCTCGATGTAGATGTCGACGCCATAGCCATCGTGGGAGGTCAGCGCCGACTGGACACCGGGGAGCTCCGAGAATTCGCTCGCGGCAACCTTTTCGGCGAAAACGATCTGGAAGTGACGGCGCGCTTTCGCTTTGAGCTCGTCGACCGTCTGCACCGTCACCAGACGGCTATTGCGGACGATCCCGACCCGGTCCGCGGTCCGTTCCACCTCGGGCAGGATGTGCGAGGACAGGAACACGGTCCGCCCCGCGTGGCGGGCTTCGTCGATCATCCGGTAGAACTCTTGCTGCATCAGTGGGTCCAGGCCGGTGCTTGGCTCGTCGAGGATCAGCAGCTCTGGATCGTGCATGAACGCCTGCACCACGCCGACCTTCTGCCTGTTGCCGCTCGAGTAGGAACCGATCTTCCGATCGAGGTCGAGCTGGAGCCGCTCGGCGAGCTCCTCGATTCGCTCCTCGGTATCGGCCTTCCTGAGGGAGGAGAAATAGCGAAGCATCTCCCGGGCCGTCATGTCGTCATACATCGAGAGATCACCTGGGAGATACCCGGTGCGGTTGCGAATCGCGACCGACTCTTCATGGCTGTCGAACCCGAGGACCGTGACGGACCCACTTGTCGGGTGAAGAAGGTCGACGAAAGTGCGGATGGTTGTGCTCTTGCCCGCCCCGTTCGGCCCGAGGAATCCGAATACCTCGCCCGTTGTCACCTCGAGGTCGAGGTCGATGATCCCCGGGATATCCCCGTAGTACTTGGTGAGGCCGACGGCCTCGATCGCCATCACCATCGCCACGCACCTCCGTCTGGCCTGTGGGTTTCGTCGAGTGTCGAAGTTGTGAGGATACGGGCGTCGTGCCGCGGCCGAGTTCGTCGCGGCCCAGGTAGCCTCCGGGCCCATGGCAGCCGAATCCAGACGCCTCGTCATCCTTGCCTTGGTCGCCAACTTCCTGATCGCGGTGACCAAGTTCGTGGCGGCTGCGATCTCGCAGAGCTCGGCGATGCTCTCCGAAGCTATCCACTCGCTCGCCGACACCGGCAACCAGCTGTTTCTTCTCCGCGGCCATGCCGTGGCCACCAGTGAGCCCGACGTGCGGCATCCGTACGGACGGGGCAAGGAGCTCTATTTCTGGGCATTCATGGTGGCGGTCGTTCTGTTCGTTGGCGGGTCCGTGCTTTCGGTTCTGACCGGTATCGACAGGATCCGGAATCCGGAGTCGGGCGAGGAGGGGTATTGGCTCGCTATGGGCGTGCTGGTCATTGCCGCCGTTTTCGAGGGTTCCATAGCGCTTCGTCCCGCCTTGAAGCAGTTCAACGCGGAGCGCGCGGGGAGGTCGATCCCTCGGTCTATCCAGGAGTCAAAGGACCCGTCCCTGGTGGTTGTGGTGTTTGAGGATGTTGCCGCTCTCATCGGGCTCGCCGTAGCTGCCGTTGGACTGACCCTCAGCCGGATCACCGGCAACGGGCGGTGGGATGGCCTCGCCTCGGTCCTCATCGGGCTGGTCCTTGCCGGGGTCGCTTGGTTCATCGCCACCGAGATGAAATCGTTGCTGATCGGCGAATCGGCAACGCGCGAGGAACGCTCGCGGATTCGGGCTGCGACGCTGGGCGTCGACGAGGTGCAACGCATCGATCGGCTGCTGACGATGCAGCTCGCCCCAGAGGAGATCCTGGTCAATATGGATGTTGCGTTCGACGACGGGCTCGACACCGATCAGCTGGAGGCGGCAATCAGGCATATCGAGGGCGTCATCGAGGAAGCTGTTCCTTCCGCCAGGAAGGTCTTCATCGAGCCGGTGGACACATGACCGGGTCGGCCAGTGCCCCCGGCTCCTCTGGGAACCTTGGCCCCGGCTTCGATGTGCTCGGCTTGGCGCTGGATCTGCGCTGTCGGGTGACGGCAAGCCCGTCTTCCGATATGACGGTCGACGACGGTGAGGGCCCGGAGCCACTTGCCGAGGACCACATCATCCATCGTGCGGTCAACGCGGCGACCGCTGGACCGATGGCGATCGTGGTAGACAATTCCGTGCCGCGCAGCCGCGGCTTGGGCTCGTCGGCGGCGGTGATGGCCGCAGCCGCCGCCGCATCCGTCCGGGCTGATGGTGGCGAAGCAGACCGGCAGGCCATCCACGACATCGTTGCCGGGATCGAGGGCCATGGCGACAACGCCGGCCCAGCGGTGTACGGCGGGCTTATTGCCGTCGGCCTCGATGGCCCGAGATCACTCCCTATCCACGATCGGCTTGTGACGGTTTTCGGAGTGCCGGACGCCCACCTGGCAACCTCGGAGGCTCGTGCCGCGCTGCCCGAGCTGGTTGCGCTGAGCACGGCGACGCGATCGGTGTCGCGGGCCGTTTCCTTGGCCGAGGGGCTCAGAACAGGGGATCGTGCCGCTCTCGCCGCAGCCCGAGGCGACGAGCTGCACGAGGCACCCCGAGCTGCGTTGTCGCCGGTGACCGGGAGCCTGATCGAGGCAGCACTCGCCGCCGGTGCGATGCACGCTGCCTGGTCGGGTGCAGGCCCGACGGCGATTGCCTTTACCACGGCCGAGGAGGCGGACGCGGTGGTGGAGGCGATGACCGGGGCTCTCGGTGGCAACGGTGAGGTGATGATCCTGGGCGTCGACTACGAAGGACTGAAGTAAGTCAAGAAGTCGCGAGTCGCGAGTAAAAAGTCGCGAGTAGTCACCAGGTGGGAGGAAACGACTCGCGACTCGCGACTCGCGACTCTTACGTCTTCCATCCCGTCTCGACTCGAGCAAGGACCGCGTCTGCGATTTCGTCTCTGGATCGACGGTAGTCCGCGAGCTCCATCCCGTATGGGTCGTCGATCGAGCCACCGTCTGGGCGCAACATGTGGATGTCGTCTGCGCGACCCGGCCAGCGCACCACCATGGCGTCGCGATGCTCGGCGGAGAGGGCGTACACGACGTCGGCGGCGTTGCCATCCTCCCAGACGGACGTGGAGCGGTGACCCGCCAGGTCGATGCCGAGCTCGGCCATGACCGTGACTGTTCCGGACGAAGGGTGGACCAGGGGTTGGGTCCCCGTCCCCGCAGACCGGAACACGATGTCGTGTCCGGGAGTGAGGCGTCGCGCCAGATATTCGGCCATCGGCGACCGGCAGATGTTTCCGGTGCACACGAAGAGGACGCCGCTCACCGGTCGCGGTATTCCGCAGCCTGCTCCACGATCGTGTCGAAAAGGCGATGGGATGGCTCATCGAAGTTGTCCCCGAGGAATTCGGGATGCCACTGGACACCGAGAAGCTCCCATTCCTCATGCTCGTGCTCGATGCCCTCGATGATCCCGTCTTCTGCCCAGGCGACGGCGCGGAATCCTTCGGCGAGGCGATCGATCGCCTGGTGATGGATCGAGTTGACCAGGATGTCGGTCTTCCCCGTCGCCTTCGCGATCTTGGAATCCGCTGCGATCGTAACCGGCTGGTGCCCGTCGTATACGGCGTGGCCGATGACGGTGTGGTCCTTGGAGCCAATAGCCGACGGTATGTCCTGGGTCAGGGTTCCACCGAACGCGGTGTTGACTACCTGGATCCCGCGGCAAATGGCCAGCACGGGCATCCTCCGCTCGTAGACAGCCTCAACAAGGGCAAGCTCGAATTCATCCCGATCGAAGTCGGTCCTCCGCGTCTGTTCGTGGCGTTCCTGGCCGTAGCGAAAGGGTTCCACATCCCCGCCCCCCGACAGGACTAGGCCGTCGATACGGTCGAGGAGGAGCGGAATATCCTTGTGTGGCACCGGGACGAGCGATACCGGGAGCCCTCCGGAGCGGAGCACCGAGTCGGTGTAGGTGTGGCCGATGATGTGCGAGTCGAGCTGGCCGCTTGCGTTGGAGACGGCCTTGGGCTGCGAGGTGATACCGATGATCGGCTTCATTTGCAGGATGTTACCGGCGGGTCGGTTCCAGCGGATTGTCGCAATGGTTGCGTTCGTTCCTATCCTCCGCGATCCTTATGGCTTGATCCGGCTTTCACCGGGTCGGGCCCAATTTCGAAAAACGAGGTATCCCTGCATGGGTTCGGTGATCAAGAAGCGACGCAAAAAGATGAGCAAGCACAAGTACCGGAAGCGTGTGAAGGCCAACCGGCACAAGAAAAAGTAGCTGCTCGTCCCCCCGTGGCACACGGGATCGTAACCAATGCCGATCACCGGTTCCCAACGACACCTCTTCGACATCCCGGACGATGTCACCTATCTCAATGCCGCCTATTTGGCGCCACAGCTTCGCGAGCGACATGCGGCTGGGATTCGGGCCCTCAACCAGGCGGACGCGCCTTGGACGATCTCGGTTGAGACGTTCTTTGAACCGGTCGAGCGCCTTCGCTCGTTGTTCGCCGAGCTGATCGGAGGCGATGCAGAGGGGGTGGCCATTGTCCCCGCGGTTTCCTACGGCGTCGGGGTAGCCGCGGCGAACCTGCCGGTGCCGTCGGGGAGAACCGTGGTCGTGCTTGCAGAGCAGTTTCCTGCGAACGTGTATCCGTGGCGAGCTGCGATCGATCGTGACGGCGGCGAGATCGTCACCGTTCGTCGCCCACAACAGGGTGCTTGGACCGCATCGGTTCTCGACGCTATCGACGACCGAACTGCGGTGGTCGCCGTCCCCAACTGCCACTGGACGGATGGGTCGCTTCTGGACCTCGTCGAGGTCGGCAAGGCCGCAAGAGATGTTGGTTCCGCCCTGGTGGTTGACGCCACCCAGTCGCTCGGGGCTATGCCGTTCAGCGTGAAGACCATCCAGCCCGACTTTGTCGTGGCCGCCGGGTACAAGTGGCTGCTCGGCCCGTTCGGGCTCGGCTATATGTGGGTGGCACCGGAACGCCGAGACGGAGCCCCCATCGAGGAGAACTGGATCACTCGTTTCGGCGCAGACGACTTCGCAGGGTTGGTCGACTATCACGACGAGTACGCCCCGGGAGCGAGGCGCTTCGATGTTGGCGAGCGCAGCAGCTTCCAACTGGTGCCGATGGCGACGGCTGCGTTGGAGCAAATCCTGGGTTGGGGCATCGACGAGGTCGCACAGCGGCTTGGATCGATCACGGCGACCATCGAACAAATGGCGACCGAGCGAGGCCTGTCGACCATCGAGGCGCGGGCAGCACACATGATCGGGGTGCGGGGAGCGAAAGGCCTCCCCAACGGTGTCGCGGCCAGGCTCCGCGCGGAGCGAGTGTATGTCAGTGTCCGGGGGGATTCGATTCGCGTTGCCCCGCACCTGTACAACGACACATCCGATGTGGATCGGTTGTTTTCTGTGCTCGACACAGTGCTCTAACCAACATGCGCCTCGGTAGCGGATCGGCTCGGGTTGACTGACGTCCCCAACAGAGGAAGGACCACCGTGGGAATCTCCTTGCCCGAAGATCTGAAGGCCGTGATCGACGCCCGCAACTTCGCCCATCTGGTCACGCTGGATCCAGACGGAACACCCCAGGCCTCGGCGATGTGGATCATGCGAGATGGTGACCAGATCGTGTTCAACACCGCGCAGGGGCGCCGCAAGTGGCGGAACATGAACAACGATCCTCGGGTGGCGGTCTCGATCAGCCCGGCGGACAAACCGTACGAGAACTGGTCGATCCAAGGGCAGGTCGCGGAGATGCGCACATCGGACGGGGTCGCCGTCATCGATCGGCTGGCTCAGAAGTACATCGGGCGAGAGAAGTACCCGTGGCTTACTCCAGAGATGGTGCGGGTCACCATGATCGTTGACGTCGAGCGGATCGCCGGCAACGGCTGAGGCGACAACGGATCAGTCGGTCCGGCGGGACTCTTGACCGCCGGTCTCGGAAGCCTTTGCCTCCTCGGTCGGCTTGGTAGCAACCCAGGTCATGGTCGCGATGATCACCGCCCCGACGAGGATATGCATCGCAACCAGCGATAGCTGTCCCTCCACCGGTTGGTCGAGCCCGATCGGAAGCCCGAAGGACAACACCAGGACGATGATCGCCACGACCTGAAAGACACGGAGCGCTCGGTTGGGAACGAACCGCTGCAGGAGCCACAGCAAGATTCCCGCCGCGATCGAAGACACCGCGACGATGAAGATGAGCGGTGGGATGGTTAGATCTGCCAGCGTTTGCGATCCGGG
>CAXMPL010000038.1:0-2555 GCA_964195125.1 uncultured Kiloniellales bacterium
GAACTGGGTGCGAACGCTGGCGACGATCGCCGGCCAGGCAGCCTGGAACTCGGCAAGGGAGACATCGACAGGAGGAAGATCCGTTTCCTCCCCTGTGGGGGGAGGGGGCTCTTGACTTGCGACTTGCGACTCGCGACTTGCGACTCCCTCACCATCGGTTTCCTCCCCTTTAGGGGGAGGTGCCGCCGGAGGCGATGGCGGGGATTCTTCCTCGGCACTTTCCGAAGAGCCCCCCTCCCCGGCTTCGCCGGTACTCCCCCCCAGAGGGGGAGAAACGGACTCCGACTGCGGGTGCTCTTCCTCGCGACTCGCGACTCGCGACTCGCGACTCGCGACTCCCTCCCCGGCCGTTTCCTCCCCTTTTGGGGGAGGTGCCGCCGTAGGGGACGGAGGGGGCTCTGGCTCTGAGCTCACGACTCGCGACTCGCGACTCGCGACTCCCTGCTCCAGTCTTTCGATCCGCGACACCAAGGCTTCTTGATCCATAGCCGTCTCCGGCCGAGTGAGACGGATCAGAGCCAGCTCGAGGACGAGCCGCTCCTCGCGCCCGGCGCGTAGCTCGAGCAGGGCGTCCGAGAACTGATCGATGGCACGAAGTACGTCGGTCGCCGGCAGCTCGGAGGCGATCCGACGCCACTCGGTGAGGACGTCGCCAGGTTCATCGGTGATCTCCTCGAGGTTGGGCGCGTACTGGGCGAGAAAGATGCCTCTGAAGAACCCGAGGGCATCGGCGACGAACCGTCTCAGGTCGGCCCCTTGCGATGCAAGGCGGGCGACGAGGCCAAGTGCGGCGGGGGCATCCTGGGTTGCGATGGCTGCGGCGAGTCCGGTGAAGGCGTCTCCGTCGGCGAGCCCGAGAACCCTGACCACCCCGTCGCCGTCCACGGTTCCATCGCCTAGGGCGGCAACCTGCTCCAGCAGACTCAAGGCGTCCCGGACCGACCCGCGAGCATGGCTGGAGATCATTGCCAGGCCATCGGGTCGGGCGTCGAACCCCTCTCTGGAGGCGATCTCGGCTATGTAGGCCCCCAGGACCTCGGCGGACACCGGGTGGAAGTCAAACCGCTGGGCCCTGCTCCGGATCGTGTCGAGCAGCTTGTATGGCTCGGTGGTGGCGAGGACGAAGACGACATGCTCCGGTGGTTCCTCGAGGGTTTTGAGCAGAGCGTTGCCGGCGGCACGCGACAGCATGTGTGCCTCGTCGAGGATGTACACCCTGTGGGCTCCGGCGGCGGCGGCGACGGTGCCGACGTTGATGCGGATCTCCCTTACGTCCTCGACCTTGTTGTGGGATGCCGCGTCCAGCTCGATGACGTCAAGCGACGCGCCCTCGGTGATAGCCACGCACGACGCACATTCGTTGTCCGGCTCCCCGTTCGGGCGACGATTGGTGCAGTTCAGCGACTTGGCTAGGAGACGGGCCGACGTCGTTTTGCCGGTGCCCCGCGGGCCAGCGAACAGATAGGCGTGGGCGATCTTGTCATCGGTGATCTCGCGCAACAATGTGCCAACGACGTGGTCCTGGCCAACGATCTCGGAGAACTGCTGGGGCCGATACTTACGGTAGAGAACTTGGTAACGCATCGAGTTGAGCGTAGTGAGCCGCTGCGACTCAGTCAGAGCGTGCGCGGCTTTGGGAAGTTCCTCTGCAGCTTCCTCTTCGGAACTGGCAACTGGTCCCCAGGCTTAGTTCCTTCTGTCCAGGTGTATCACGACGTCTGTTTCCAAACGACTCTCGCGCCGGGTTCGTAATGCGCTGTACGTAGTACGGAGTACCTCCTAAAGACCCGCCAGGGCCTCAAGTACGCGATCGACCTCATCTGGGGTGTTGTAATGCACAAACCCAATCCGGACCAGGCCACCCTCATCCGCCACCCCGAGGCGGCGCATCACCTCGACCGCGTAGTAGTCGCCGGACCACACGAAGATCCCTTGATCACCGAGGTCGCTGGCGACCTGTGCCGGACGCACCCCCTCGACGCCGATGGCGAAGGTCGGGGTCCTCCCGTCCGGAGACGGCGACCCGTACAGCATGATCCTGCTCATGTCGCGGATACCGTCTAGGAAGCGGGTCGAAAGAGTCCTTTCGTACTCGCCGATGGCCGTCATGGACGAGACCAGGCGGCCCCGCAGGGTCTCACCCTCACCAAGCGACGCGAGGTAGTCGATCGCGGCTGCCACCCCGGCCAGGCTCTCGAAGCTCTGGGTCCCCGTTTCCCACTTGCCAGGCGGTTTGGTCGGGGCGGGCCGAAGCTTGTACGCGTCGAGTTCGTGCAGGACATCGCCCCGCCCGTACAGGCACCCGGTGTGTGGCCCAAAGAACTTGTAGGCGGACGCCACCAGGAAGTCGGTGCCGGTGCTGGCGACGTCGACCACCCCGTGCGGTGAATAATGAACCGCGTCGACGTAGGTGACTGCGCCGGTGCGGTGGGCGTCCTCCACCAGGGATCCGATGTCGACGATCGTCCCGACCGCGTTTGAGGCGTGGGTGACGGCTACGAGGCGGGTTCGCTGGTCGAGCAAGCTGCTCAACGTTTCCCCGTGGAGGCGGCATC
>CAXMPL010000039.1:0-4934 GCA_964195125.1 uncultured Kiloniellales bacterium
AGGGCAGGCCATACGACGAGGGCGCCCAGTACCAGCAGTGCGGGTGCCAGGAACACCAGCGCAACCCATCCGCGGCGCTTCAACCCGCCTCCATCCTGTCGGCTGCTAGCACCCGGGGGAGGGGCTTAGCCCCTCCCCCGGGTTAATTCGATTATCCCGCAGCGGCTTCGGCCTCGGCTTCGAGCTGAGCGAGCACGGCTGCCAAGTCGCCTGGATCCTCCAGCCACGTCTGTAGGTTGCCCCAGATCCCCGAACCAGTCGTGGATCCGAAAGCGCTTGGTACCGAGTCGGACAGGTCGAATACGAACACCTCAGCATTAGCAACACCATCGGCGGCGAGCCGGGACAGTTCGTCTGGATACAAACTGAGGTCGACCTTCTTGTTCGGTGAGGCGAACCCGCCGAGCGGTGCCCACACCTCACCCGCCTCCGGTGTGGCCAGGAAGGCGAGGAGCGCCTGTGCGTTTGCGCTGTCGGTGAGGGCAACGGCGACGTCTCCTCCACCTAGCACCGCAGCGGGCGACCCGCCGATGCTTGGGAAGGCGAAGAAGCTCAGATCGGTGCCAACCACCGCACCGGCTTCCGCGCCGGCGAGTGCGGCGACGTCACCTGGTCCTGACATCATCACCGCCTCCGGCGGATCACCGAACGTCGCAACGATCGCATCGACGAAGCCCAGCTGCAGCGCTCCGTCCAAACCGCCGGAAACGAAGTCGTCGTTACCGATGATCTCCCCCATGGTGGTGAAGGCCGTCTCCACCGCTGGATCGGTCCACGGGATCTCTCGGGCGATCAGCTGGGCGTACGCGTCCGGCCCCGCCGTTCTGACAAACACGTTCTCGAACCAATCGGAGAGCGTCCATCCGTCGGCGCCGGCCACGGCCATCGGCGCGAGGCCGTTGTCTACGAGGGTCTGCGAGACTGCTATCAGCTCGTCCCAGGTTGTGGGCAGTGTGATCGCGAGCTCGTCGAACACCGCGACGTCGTAGAACACGAGCGACTTGTTGCTGCCCTTGAAATAGACACCGTAGGTAACGCCGTCCCTCGTCGCCAGGTCCTTCCACACGGGGGCAAAGTCGGCGTCCAAGCTGGCAATGACCTCGTCGGATACCGGCACCAGCGCATCAAGCGCTACCAGATCCGTCAGCAACCCGGGCTGAGGCAGGATCGCTACGTCCGGCGGGTCGCCGCCCGCGACCCTCGTCGACAGAATCGTCGGCAGGTCGTCGCCCAGGCCTTGGTAGTCGACCGTCACCCCCGTTGCGGCGGTGAAGGCGTCGAGCACTTGCACCAGGGCTGCCCCCTCGGGGTGATCAGTAGCTCTGACCCATACCACTTCGACAGACCCCGAGAGGCCTTCCTCTGCGGTCGTGGTCGTCTCTTGTGCCGCCGCCGTGGTCGTCGTCGCCGGTGCGGCAGCGGCGGTGGTGGTCGTCGTGTCATCACTGGTACCGCATGCCGCGGCAACGAGGGCCAAGGCAAGCAGCAACCCAAATAACTTCACTGATCTCTTTGAACTCATGAACGCTCCGTTCTCGCGCTAGCTGACAAGACCGGACCTATTGCATGTCCCCCACAAGATCCGGATCTCCGCAGGTACCCCTCACCAGTGACCATAGCGATCGCGACCGGCGCCGGGGACGTTCGGCTCCTCGGAGGGCCTGGTTGTCAGCTTTCCTGAAGCCACGACAGCGACAGACGGGTCATCGGTCATGGGCCTTCCTAACGCACGGTCGTCGCCGGCTCCAGTCGCTGGGTGCGCAATCCCACGATCGTCACGATCGACGCCGCCGCTAGCAGCAACACGCTTACTCCCACCCAGCTCGTCGAGAAGGAGTATTGGTCGATGGTCCAGCCGAGCAGGATCGGCCCCAGCCCAGCACCCAGAAAGATCCCGGCCTGCATGATCGCCGACGAAGCTGCCACGGTCGACGTGTTGGCATTGACCACGGTAAAAGTCATCAGCCCGGTCCATCCCCACGCAGTCCCAAAGGCAAAGACGACGAGCACACCAAACGCCAACCCCGTTGCCGGTCGCAGCAGAAGGAAAACCAAAGCGCCGGTGCCGAGGAGGATGGCGACCCCGGCAAAGCCGCGGCCGCCGATGCGGTCGGTGATTGCTCCCACCGCGATCCTGGCTGAAATGCTCGCCAGCGAACCAACAAACAGGAGCACACCCGCGGCCGCCTGGGTGAACGACGCCTCCTCGACCGCGGCGGCGATGAGGAAGGTGCCGAGCGAGATGGCCGCCGCAGCGCTCAGCGCCGACGCCGCGGCAAGCATGACGAGGTCGAGGACCGTAAGCGGCCGAGCGCCGCGCCCGGGCGAAGGCGCTCCCGCCGGTTGGCGCAGTGGGTCGCGATCCACCGCGATCAGCACCCAGACCGGGCCCGCCAGCAGCGCGGCAACCGCAAACGAGAACTCCCAACCGACGGTCAGGATCAACGCCGGGATGGCGAGCCCGGCGAGCAGGGTCGAGGATGGGATTCCGGCATGTTTGAGCCCGAAGGTGATTCCGCGCCGGCCTGCGTCGACCTGCTCGGCCAGCGCCTTGTTGGCCGCAGGGTTGGCGAGCCCGTAGAAGGCGCCTCCCAACACCAAAAGCACGATGAAGCCCGGCACGCTCCTGGCAAACAGCGCGATCGCGATCAGTACTGCCGCCGATCCCACACAATTGATCTTCATCGCCCGTTGCCAGCCGATCCTCTCCACAACCCGGCCCAAAGGCGCCGAGGCGATTGCGGCGGTCAAGAAGAACGTTGCGCTGAGGGCGCCCAGCCCGGTAATGCTCAACCCGAGATCGTCCTCGAGCTGAAGAAACGCGGCGGCCAGCAGGAACACCGGCTGGGTGCTCAGCGTGACGATGAGCACCGACAGCAGCAGCCGACGCCAGGGAAGAGAGTCGCGAGTCGCGAGTCGCGAGTCGCGAGTCATGAGTTGCCAGTTATCTGTTGCCAGTTGTCAGTCACCAGGCCAACTGTTTAGCCGCTCGGGATGAGAAGTACGCAATACGTGATACGTAATAGCTAATACGGAGCGGTGCAAAACGCCGCTCACTGGTTCCCGATGGCGCCGTGCGGGATCTCGCCGAGGCGGCCTGCCTGATAGTCGTCGTAGGCCTGGACCAGCTCGTCGCGGGTGTTCATGACGAACGGCCCTGCCCATGCCACCGGCTCCCGGATCGGCAGGCCACCGAGGACGAGGACGTCCAGCTGCGGGCTGCGCGCTTCTTGCTCGGTGGAGGCTCCCACGGTGATCGTGTCTCCGGGACCATAGACCGCCAGGTTGCCCATCTGGGCCGGGGCCTGTTCTGATCCAAAGCCGCCAAAGCCGTTGAGCACGTACACCAAGGCGTTGAAGTCTTTCGGCCAGGGGAGTTGCATCCGCGCTCCTGGGCTGAGGGTGGCATGCAGCATCGTCATCGGCGTATGGGTCGAGCCAGGACCCAGGTGACCATCGAGATCTCCGGCGATGAGCCGGATCAGAGTCCCCCCATCCTGGGTAGTGAGCAGCGCGACATTGCCGCCACGCAGATCCTGGTACTTGGGTGGGAGGAACTTGTCCTTTCGCGGTAGGTTCACCCACAACTGGAACCCGTGAAACAGCCCCCCGGACACGACGAGCTCTTCCGGAGGCGTCTCGATGTGCAGAATCCCGGAGCCTGCCGTCATCCATTGGGTGTCTCCATTGGTGATCACCCCTCCGCCGCCGTGCGAGTCCTGATGGATGAACGTGCCGTCGATGATGTAGGTCACAGTCTCGAACCCTCGATGCGGGTGCCATGGCGTCCCCTTGGGCTCGCCGGGGGCATAGAGCACCTCCCCCATCTGATCCATGTGGATGAAGGGGTCGATTTCGGTGAGATCGACCCCGGCAAAGGCGCGTCTCACCGGGAAGCCCTCGCCCTCGAATCCGGTGGGCCCGGTCGTGACCGATTTGACCGGGCGGTCAACCGCGTCCAGGGCATGCTCCGACAACCGAGGGAGGGTGAGTATGTCGTCGACGGTGACTGCAGGCATGAAGATCCTTCTCAAGACTGATGATGCCGAAACGATGATTGCGGTCTACGTATTCCTGAATGAGCTGTCAGCGCCTCACGGTGCCGGCACGTCGCGGCAGGCGTCGGATAACCTTGGACGCTCGACCGGAGAAAGGGACCCATGTTGTTCGGTACCGCAGTAACGATCCAGCCGGGCAAGCTCGACCGGTTTCGCCGGCTCGATGAGGAGCTCGACGAGCACCGAGCCGAGTACGCGGAGCTCAACGAGCGGTTCCGTGTCCGCGCCCACAGCGTTTGGGTGAGCCATCAACTCGATGGAACGCCGATCGCGGTGAACATATACGACATCGACCCCGCTGGCATGAAGGACATGGCAAGACGTCAATGGGACCTGGACTCCGCATACGACCGCTGGTGGGTCGGCTGGGTCAGCGACGTGTACGGCCTCGATCTCCTCGGCGCCCCGTCGCACGCAGGCCCGCCAGAGCAGGTGTTCGGCTGAGAGTCTGGATAGCAGCCGGCCTGGGCCCCGGGCTATCGAGATCGCCGTGCAGTGTGGCTGTACGACGCGCTAGTGTCGACGCCAGGTCGACCCGCCGAGACAGGAGCTGACCATGGCCGAGCCACTGCCGTCGCTGAGTTTCCACAACAAGCCGGACGACTACCACCCCGTGCCAGCGGCGGCGTACGACGAGCACAGCCCTGCGGTGATGGAAGCGGTCATGTCGAAGGGGTACTACACCCGTGAGATCTCCAACGGGATCCATTACCTGACCGAAGGTTGGTACTTCGTCATGGTCGCCGAGCACGACGACGGGCTCATCGTTGTCGACGCTCCGCCGACCATCGGATCCGACTTTCTCGGCAACAACCTGCTCAACGGGATCGGTGAGATCTCGGACAAGCCGATCACCCACGTCATCTACAGCCACCA
>CAXMPL010000040.1:0-2468 GCA_964195125.1 uncultured Kiloniellales bacterium
TGCCGTTCAGTCCTTGTGACAGGCGCGCAACCAGTGGCAGCTTGCCGGCCTCAGCCATGCCGGATCCGCTGGGCGCTGTCGATCGCCAGCCACAGTTAGCCGGTATTGTCGCCGAGCAGCGCGGAGCCATCCTCCCCATCATGGCTCTACTCCTTGTTGTGCTCCTGGGCGTGGTCGGGTTCGCCGTCGACCTGGGGTGGATCTACTGGAACAGGATCGAGATCCAGCATGGCGCCGATGCTGCGGCACTGAGTGGGGTGGTTTACGCGACCTCCAACCCGGACAAGGCCAAAGAGGAGGGAAGGAATGTCGCGGCAATCAACGGGTACGTCGACACCATATTCGGTGGATCCGACTTCGTCGAGATCATCGCCTACCAAGACGATCCGTCGGCGGTGGCCCATGAGGGTCAACTGAGGGCCACCATCACCCACGAAGTCCCGACCTTCTTCATCAGGGTGTTCGGGATCAACAGCCTGAGCATTGCGCGCACTGCGGTGGCCGAGTACGTCTTGCCGCTGCCGATGGGGAGCCCGGAGCCTTACTTCGGTAACGACCCTGCGCTTGGCCGTTGGCCCAACTTCTGGGGGAACATCCACGGCTACTACACCGGAAAGGGCATGGGGGATCGCTACGCGTCTCAGTGCATCAAGTGGGAGAGGATGTCTGGATGCGACAAGAACGATGAGCGCCGGCTATCGCTCGACGTGGGAACCCAGGCTGCTGCTGGGGGATACCTCTACGGGATCGAGGTCGACCCGGCGTCGGTTGGTTCGATCCTCACCGTTGAACTGTTTGATCCGCAGTTCACCCGCGGCGGCGGAGACCTTGTCCTGGTGGGGGACAACCCCCAGGGCGGCGGCGACGACGATGACGATGACGGCGACAACGACTCGGGCCCGATCACGACCTTCATGCTCTACGGTCCCGACCCGACGCCCCTGGTCACCACGGACGGGAACGTCCTGGAATGTTCGGTCACGTATGACCCGCGCGATCCGTATGCGGACTTCAACGGGGACGGGAAGGTAACGAATAATGACGACCAGGATGGTGACAACGATCTCGACTGGGACGACGTCGAGCTGACCTACCCGGGCGGGGTAGCCGCCCTATGGGAGCCGTTCTGCTCGATCCCGATCAACGAGGCGGGCATCTTCCCCCTCCGCATCATGGTCAACGACTCCGGCGGTGCCGACCAGCGGGGCCTCAACCGGTGGTCGATGCGGGCCTTCACCTCGGGCGGGCCGGCACCCAGGGTCTATGGCCTCGGCGATATGGCAATCTTTGTGAACGTCGACGGCACGATCGGTAACACCGAGTTTCACCTCTCGGAAGTGCTGGAGGTGCATGCCGGCAAAACCCTCGTCGTCGAGCTGTTTGATCCAGGCGACGCCAAGGGCAAACACTCGGTGGAGATCCGCGACCCCTCCGGTACCGCTCCCCCGTGCACATGGACAGCCAAGGAGGACAGCGGTTCGAAAAGCGAGTCCGGCACGGCATCCAGCTGTGTCATCGATACCAGCAAGGGGGGCGGTGGCGGCAAGTTCAACAACTGGCTGGTCACAATCCGGATCGAGTTGCCGGCCGCCTACACGTGTGCCGCCGATTGCTGGTGGAAGATCTTCTACAACTACCCCGGAGAGACGACGGATACCACTACCTGGTCAGCCCACATCGAAGGGAACCCCGTCCGCCTCGTCGAGTGACCACCGCACAGGTCGATTCCAGGCGAAGTAGCAGCACCGGTTAATGGAGTTCGGCGAGCCCGGCGACAGCGGCCGGTAGCGATCCCAGCCGATTCCGGGCGATGTGTACGAGATCACCGTCGACATGGCCGTGGTGACGATGCTGATTCACACGACGGCGCCCGACCTCGACGAGACCTAGTGGGATCTGTGCATGCCACCAACCCTCGTTGTGACTATCGGTGGACAAGGCTCTCATCAAGATCGGCGAGAGAGGTGGCACCACACAACGCCATCGAACGGGCGATCTCCTCCCGCAGCTGCTCGAGTAACCCGTTAACGCCGGCGGGGCCCTCAACAGCAAGCGCCCACAGCAACGGGCGTCCGACCAGCACTCCGGCGGCACCCATTGCCAGCGCCTTGACGATGTCGGTACCGTTGCGCAGCCCACCATCGACCAAGACCGGCACCCTGCCGTCTACGGCTGCCACGACCTCAGGCAAAGCGAACGCTGTGGGAACCACCGTGTCCAGTTGGCGGCCGCCATGGTTGGAGACGATCACCCCGGCAGCTCCGGCTCGCACCGCGGTGTCGACGTCGTCCCCCCTGAGAACGCCCTTGACCACGACGGGCAGCCCCGAGACCTCGTGCAGCCACTCGATGTCGGCGGGCGTGAGCGCAGGATCGAGGCTGCTATCTGCGTACGCCTCGAGCGCCGATCCTGCCCCACCGTGCCTCCCGATGCCGAGGTTGGCGAGTTCCATCCCTTCGGGGAGGTCG
>CAXMPL010000041.1:0-4499 GCA_964195125.1 uncultured Kiloniellales bacterium
TGCCGGGATCGCCGGCTCCAAATTCTCCCTGGACGTCACCGTCCATCTCGGTGCCGGCGCCTATATCTGCGGCGAGGAGACCGCCCTGTTGTCGAGCCTGGAAGGTCATCGCGGCGAACCCCGAATCAAGCCCCCGTTTCCCGCCGTGGAGGGGTTGTACGCCATGCCGACGATCGTCAACAACGTTGAGACGATTGCCAACGTCCCCTGGATCGTGGCCAATGGCGGCTTTGCCTTCGCATCGATCGGCCCACAGACCTCGGCGGGAACCCGTCTGATGTCGCTGTCCGGACATGTTGCAAGACCAGGCGATTACGAGATCGTGCTCGGGCTGACCTGGCGCGATCTCATCTATGACGTCGGCGGCGGCATCCGCGACGACCGCCCGCTCAAAACGTGGGTACCCGGCGGCGCATCGGCGCCGTGGTTCGTCCCCGATGAGCATCTGGACACGTTGGTCACCATCGACGACATCGCCGCCAATGGGTCGATGATCGGCTCGGGAGCAGTCATTGTCATGGACGACACCACAAATGTCGTCGCCGCAGCCCACCGCATCGTCAGGTTCTTCGCCGATGAGTCGTGTGGCCAGTGCACGCCTTGCCGGGAGGGAACGACGTGGCTGGAACGGATCCTCGACCGAATCCTCACCGGGCAAGGCCGCAGCGAGGACCTCGACCTGCTGCTCGATGTCTCCGACAACATCAGCCCCGGGCTGTCGTGGCCACCGGCGATGACGACGATCTGCCCGTTGGGCCCGTCGGCGACAGCGCCCATCGTTTCGATCATGCGCTATTTCAGGGACGACGTCGAAGCAATGATCCCTGCCGAGGAAGAGTCGATCGTCGAAGCAGAGGAGGCGCTCCTTGGCTGATGACTTCGTGACGATCACGCTCGACGGCGTCGACGTCGAAGTCGATGCAGGGCAGCGGCTCATCGAGGCCGCCCGCCAGGCGGGGACCTACATCCCCCGCTTCTGCTACGACCGGAGGATGGAGCCGGTCGGCCTGTGCCGGATGTGCCTGGTCGAAGTCGACTTTCCCAGCGGCATGGGGCTGGTCGCATCGTGCACCACCGCGGTGCGCGACGGGATGATCGTCGACACCCGGTCCGACGTCGTGACCAAGGCTCAGGAGGGGGTCATCGAGTTCCTGCTGATCAACCATCCCCTCGACTGCGCCATTTGTGACAAGGGCGGCGAATGCCCACTGCAGGACCAGGCGTTTTCGTACGGCCCCGGCGAGTCGCGCTACGGGGAGGAAAAGCGCAGGTTTGTCAAACCCATCCCGATCTCCGACCTCATCTTGCTGGATCGCGAGCGATGCATCCTGTGCGGGCTGTGCACGCGATTCTCTGACGAGATTTCGGGTGACCCGTTGATCGAGTTCAAGGATCGGGCCAACAGGGTTCAGGTCATCACCTTCCCCGATGAGCCCTTTACGTCGTATTTCTCAGGCAACACCGTCCAGCTGTGCCCCGTCGGCGCCTTGACCGCAAAGCCATACCGGTTCAAGGCCAGGCCATGGGACCTCGACGCCGCGGAGTCGGTTTCGTTTGTCGACTCCGTGCATTCGAGGACGTCCATCCAAGCCAGCGCCGGCACAATCGTCCGGATCTACGGCGTCGATATCGACGCCACCAATCAGGGGTGGCTCTCCGACAAGGATCGGTTCATCTACGAGCACCTCGTCTCGCCGGAGCGGGTTACGACCCCGCTCATCCGGGACGAGACCGGCTTCAGCGAGGCAACGTGGGAAGAGGCCATAGGGCTTGTTGCCGACCGGCTCGCCGAGTACAAGGGATCGGAGGTCGCCGGTCTCGGAGGTGCCCGCTCTACCAACGAAGACGCCTATGCGTTTGGGAAGTTCCTGCGAACGGTCGTGGTGACCCCGCATCTCGATGCCCAGCTCGACGATGGCCTCTCCGCCGAGTTCGCTGCCGGGGTGACGCCACGGGCGACGATCGGTGACATCGACGAGGCCGCCACGATTCTGTTGTGGGGCGCCGACCTCAAGGAGGAGTTCCCCGTCCTCTATTTGCGGGTGCGCAGAGCCGTGAAACGGCTCGGAGCCAAACTCGTCGTCATCCACCCGCGACGCACCGGCCTCGACGACGTTGCCACGCACCGGCTCACCTATCGCGTTGGCTCCGGCGCTGAGACGCTTGGCTGGCTGAAGTCGGGGAGTAAGAAGGACTTCAAGGGTCCGCGAGCCGCGCTATCCGAGGGACCGGTGGTTGCGCTGGTCGGGCGCACCGGGCTCGCCGAGGATCCGCTGCTGGCCGAGGCTGTCGCCGCCTTCGCCCGCGATGTTGCAGGGGCAAAGATCCTTCCACTGGTGCGCCGTGGCAATGTCTTCGGAGCCCTCGACATGGGCCTAGCCCCGGGTCTGCTCCCGGGGAGGGTGGCGGTGACGAGCGATGAAGATCGGGCGGCTCTCGAGTCGTCGTGGGGACCGCTCCCTACCGGTCCAGGGAGGGGAGCAACCGGGATACTCGAGGGGCTGACCGACGGCTCGATTCGATCATTGCTTCTCAACGGCGCCGACCCGGTGCGAGATCACCCATCACCGCGACTCGCATCCGCCGCCCTCGAAGCCGCCGAGTTCGTAGTGGCGTTCGACATGTTCCTGTCCGACTCGGCCGTCCACGCAGACGTCGTGCTGCCGGTCGCCGGACTTGGCGAAGTCGAGGGGACCGCTACCAACCTGGAAGGGAGGGTGCAGAAGGTCAACCCGATCGTGGGTGCACCGGGGAGCGCCAGACCGGTGTGGTCGATCCTCGATGACCTCGCCGTCGCCCTCGGTGCCGAGCTCGGCGGAGGATCGGCGGAGACGATCACCAAGGAGATCGCCCAGGTCGCGCCGGCGTACGGTGGCGTCTCCTGGCATCGCCTCATCCCCGGCACCGAAGGGATTGTGGTCCCCGGGTCGGAGGGCACTCAGCCGCTCCAGTACATCCCGGTCGATCCCGGCCTGGACGTTTCCGATGCCGGCCTGACCCTTCACGCCGGGCGAGTTCTCTACGACGACGGGGTCATGATCCGCCATAGCCCCGGCATAGCCGGCTTGGCCCCCGAGGCGCGCGTGTACCTGCACCCGGCAGACGCCGAGGCGCTGTCGGTTATCGAGGGAGACAGCGTGGTGGTCGGCGTCGATGGCGAAGCCACGCTCACTGTCGTAATCGACCCGACGCTTGCCAAGGGGACCATCTATGTCCCATTCAACCAGCGAGGATCGGCGGCGCTTGGCACGGTCGGGGAGGTAGCGGTCGCAGCTGCCGAGAGCGGGGGCTCGTAGTGGATGGGTTCTGGCTCGCCGCCCTCAAGGTCCTGATCGCCTTTGTGTTCCTGTTCAGCATCGTGCTGGTGCTGGTGTGGGCAGAACGGCGGTTGGTGGCACGCATGCAGAACCGGATCGGGCCAAACCGGGCGGGACCGGCAGGAATGTTGCAGACCCTTGCCGATGGGCTGAAGCTGATGTTCAAGGAGTCCATAGACCCGAGGCGAGCCGAGCTCGGCATCTACCTGGCGGCGCCGGTGCTGGCCCTCATCCCTGCCTTGCTGATCTTCCTGATCATCCCGATCGGCGCTCCCATAACAATTGGGGACACGACCTATGACCTCCAGGTCACCGACCTCAACATCGCAGTTCTGTATTTCCTGGCGATGTCCTCGATTGCGGTGTACGCGATCGCCCTTGCCGGGTGGTCGTCCGGGTCGAAATACCCGCTGCTCGGGTCGGTGCGTGCCTCGGCCCAGATGATCTCGTACGAGGCCGCACTCGGGCTTGCTCTCGTCCCGGTGATTCTGTACAACCGCACCACGTCGCTGGCGGAGATCGTCGCCGCCCAGGGTGGGACGTTCTTCGGCATCTTCCCCGCCTGGAACATTGTGCTCATCCCATCGTTCATCGTGTTCTTGATCGCCGGGTTCGCCGAGACCAACCGGGCGCCGTTCGATCTCGTCGAGGCAGAGCAGGAGCTCGTCGGCGGGTACCACACCGAATACTCGGGGTTCCGCTTCGCTCTGTTCTTCCTCGCCGAGTACATCAACCTGTTCAACATCTCCGCGCTGACCGTCGTCTTTTTCCTCGGTGGCTGGCACGGACCGGTCTTCGGGCCAACCTTCCTCCAGTACCTGCTGCCGATCTTCTGGTTCCTGCTCAAGACGGCTGCCGTCATCTTCCTGTTCATCTGGGCACGCGCTTCGCTGCCGAGGATGCGCTACGACCAGCTGATGGAGTTCGGTTGGAAGCGGCTGATTCCGCTGTCGCTGGTGTGGATCATGGTGGTGATGGTCGCCGTTGGGCTCCGTCGCTTCGGGTTGCCGTGGTCATGAGTTGGCTCGACGAGATCCTCGGACCGTGGCGGGGCTTCTTGGTCACTTTCCGCCAGATGTTCAGGCGCAACGTCACCACGAGGTATCCAGAGCAGAAGCGAATCAAGCCGGAACGGTTCCATGGTCGTCACGTCCTCAACCGCTACCCGGACGGGATGGAGAA
>CAXMPL010000042.1:0-11908 GCA_964195125.1 uncultured Kiloniellales bacterium
CGATACAATTCGAGCAGAGGAGCACATCATGCACGGTCACGCACAGACAGCCCCATGGGCGATGCGGTACCCGATGAGAATCATGGCAATGGGCGGACGCGGCCGTCGCGGCGGTTGGGGCTGGGGGGCCTTCCCCGGCGACTTTACGATGGGTGGCAGGGGACCGTTCTCGGGCGGTCGCGCCAAGGTGAGCCGCGGGGCGGTACGCACCGCCGTCCTGCTTCTGCTGGCGGAACAACCGATGCACGGCTATCAGATCATGCAGGAGCTGTCCGAGCGCAGCGGCGGGGTTTGGCGGCCGAGCCCTGGCTCGATCTACCCGACGCTCCAGCAGCTCGCCGACCAAGGACTGGTCGAGCCCGAGGACAGCGATGGCAAGAAGATCTACCACCTGACCGATGCCGGACGGGCCAAGGTCGAGGAAAGCGACGCCACTCCTCCCTGGCAGCGTTTCGATAGCGACGGTGACGATGGGCTGACGGCGCTGCGCGATCTTGGATTCCAGGTGGGTGCCGCGGTGATGCAGGTCGCTCACGCCGGCTCGGAAGACCAGCTGGCCGAAGCGAAGGCGATCCTGGCCGACACCAGGAGCCGTCTGTATCGACTGCTAGCCGAAGATGAGTGATCCCCCTGAGAGCGCGCACCGATAGGTGACCGGTCGTCTCGACAGAAGTGGAGCTATTTTCCCGCTCTTGCCGCTTCGCGGCGGGCCGCTTGGGCCACGGCTCCGCAATAGCCGTGCCGATAGAGACCGGATCGCGCCCTATTTGCGGAGCCTCTTAAGAGCGCGCACCGATAGGTGACCGGTCGTCTAGCCAGGCGATTACCCGGCGTCCGACCTCAGGCGACCTCGAACAGGGCGGCGGCGCCCATCCCACCACCGACGCACATGGTGACGATCCCATAGCGGCCACCGCTCCGCTTCAGCTGGCGGAGCATCTGGCCGACCATCCGTGACCCGGTCATCCCGTACGGGTGCCCGATAGAGATCGACCCGCCCATCGGGTTCAACTTGTCGTCGGGGATCTCCAGCGCCCGCTGGCAGTAGAGCACCTGAGAGGCGAAGGCTTCGTTGAGCTCGACGATGTCGATGTCGTCGAGGGTCATTCCTGTGTGCTCGAGCAGTTTGGGCACGGCGAGTGCCGGTCCGATCCCCATCTCATCGGGATCAACGCCGGCGAGTTGGAAGCCGCGGAACCAGCCGAGGGGATCGAGACCATGATCCTCGGCGTACTCGGCCGAGGTGACGACCGTTGCCGAACCGGCGTCGGCGAATTGGGACGAGTTCCCTGCGGTCACGCTGCCACCCTCGGGGTCGAAGACCGGTGGAAGCTTGGCGAGCCCTTCGATGGTGGTATCCGGCCGGTTGGCCTCGTCGCGCTCGAAGAGAACCCCCTCCTCGACTGCCATCTGGCCGTCCTCCTGCTTCACGGCTCGGTCGACCTTGATTGGGGAGATGTCATCGTCGTACCAGCCGGCCTCTTGGGCGGCGGCGGTTCGCTGCTGCGACATGAGCGAGTAGGTGTCCTGGTCCTGGCGGCTGATCCCATATCGCTTGGCTACTACTTCGGCGGTCTCCCCCATCGACAGGTAGACACCCGGCCACTGTTCCTGGAGCTCGGTGTTGTACAGGTCGACCGAACGGAAATTCTGGTTCTGGACGAGCGAGATCGACTCCACTCCCCCGCCGATGACCACGTCGGCCTCACCGACCATGATCCGGTGCGCCCCCATAGCGATCGTGTTGAGCCCAGACGAGCAGAAGCGATTCACGGTCGCTCCCGGCACCGAAGAAGGCAACCCGGCTCTGAGCAGCGAGACGCGGGCGACGTTGTGACCCGAAGGTCCCTCAGGGAGCCCGCACCCGATGAGCACGTCGGCCACGTCCTCGTCTGGGATGGATGGCACCGCATCCAGGGCGGCACGGATGGCGTGGGCGGCGAGATCGTCTGGCCGGGTGAGGTTGAGCGACCCCCGGAAGCCCTTTCCGAGTGGGGTTCGCTTGCTGGATACGACGACGGCTTCTCGCATGTGGCGCACCTTTGTTGACTCTGCCCGCAGGCTACCCGGCTTGGACCCTCCCCTCCCCCCTTCAAGACCTTCGGCGGCGTCGCTATTCCTCAATCTGGAAGACACTCAGAAATCAACTCTGGATTCTGGATACAGGCTCGATGTCCTCGTCAACATGACAACCGATTCCGCGTCGACTGCGAACCGTGTCATCGCCGCCAGAAGGCAGGCATGAATAGGAGGAGGATGGGAAAAATCTCGAGTCTGCCGACGATCATCATGAAGGCGAGCAGCCACTTTCCCGGCGCCGCGATGGCGGCGTACGTGCTGGTCGGCCCCACCTCGCCGAGCCCGGGCCCGACGTTGCCAAGGGCGGAGGCGGCGGCCGACGTCGAGGTCACAACGTCGATACCGTTGCCGAACATGGCTTCGAGGAAGGACAGGAGGATGCTGCCGCCGATGAAGATTCCGACGTAGAGGACGAAGAAGGCCGAAACGTTGCGCAGTACTGATGAAGGCACAACGACACCACCGAAGCGGGTGAGGTTGACCGCTTGAGGCCGCGTGATGCTGCGGAGGTCGGCACCAGAGGATTTCGCAAGCAAGCCGACCCGGTACGTTTTCATCGCACCGGTCGTTGATCCTGCCATCCCGCCGAGGAACATGAACATGAGGAGCAAGATCAACAAGCGCGGTCCCCAGGCAGCGAAGTTGGTCGTGGCGTAGCCGGTGCCCGTTATGAGGGTAAGTGTGGTGAAGATCCCGTCCCTGACTCCTGTGGTATCGGTGACGTCGCCGATCGCAAGCCCGGTGAGGACGAGGGCTGCGCCAACGATGACGATGGCGGCGTAGAGACGGAACTCGCTGTTCGTCGCGTATTCGGCGGGGTTGGATAGCGCTCGATAGTGGAGCGCGAATGACATCCCCGCGACGAACATGAAGAAGATCACGATCCACTGGGTGTAGGCGTTGAAGGCGCCGATGGACTGGGACGTGGTAGAGAAGCCGCCCGTCGATACGTTGGTCAGGGCATGGGCGACGCCTTCGAACAGCGACATGTCCCCCAGCGTCAGCAGGATGGCGGCGACGATGGTGAACACCACGTACAAACCCCACAGACGGAGGGCCGTCCCCTGGAATCGTGGGGTGAGCCGGTCGGGCTCTGGCCCCGGTGCCTCCGCCCGTGCCAGCTGGACGCCCCCGGCGCCGATCAGCGGGAGCACTGCGATGGACAGCACGATGATCCCCATGCCACCTAGCCACTGCATCGTTGCCCGCCACAGCAGGATTCCGTTTGCCACCGAGGACAGATCGCCGATCACGGTGGCGCCGGTCGTGGTGAACCCGGCGGCTGATTCGAAGACGGCGTCGGTGAGACCGGAGATGGTCCCCGAGAGCATCAGGGGCAGAGCGCCAAACCACACAACGGTGATCCATGCCACAGCGACGGAGGCGAAGGCCTGCTTCGGCGTCAGCGCGTCCGGGCGGCCCGCCCAGAGCAGCATCGCTGCTCCGATGACGATGGTGATCGCGGCTGAAACGGTGAGATCCCTGCTCGGCCCCCACTCCCGGTACAGGAAGCCGACAACCGCGGAAGGCAGCATGGCGAACCCCGATCCGACGAGCACAACGCCGACGATGTAGGTGACACGCCGCGGAGTCGGCGGCACCGACCAGCCGCGCTGTCGCAATCGCACCGCTACACCGTGAACAGCTTCTCGACAGCGGCGGTGGCCTCCGGCATGGCAAACACGACCACTCGGTCGCCCTCGGCAAAACGGGTGGCGCCGCGGGGCACGATCGGCTCCCCGGCGCGCAGCACGCCTCCGATCACCATGCCATCGGGCCGATCCAGCTCGCCGATCGTCTTTCCGACGGCCGGCACCTCGGCCTCGAGCTCGATCTCAACCGCTTCGACATCGCCGGTCATGAAGCTCACCGCTGAGACGTAGGAACCTCGGCGGACGAAGCGGAGCACTTCGTTGGCGGCTGCCACCTCGGACGAAACACCGGCGTCCACACCGGGGGTGGTGATGAGATCGAACAGGTCCAGTCGGTTGTAGCGCGCCACCGTCATCGACGCGCCAAGCGCCTTGCCGATGAGGCAGGAGAGGATGTTTATCGCATCATCGCGAGTGAGGGCCACAATGGCATCACGCTTGCCAACGGCCAGCGATGACAGCGAGGCAGGGTCGGTGCCGTCGGCGATGACCACATCGAATCTTGCGTTGCGCTCCGCGATCTCTCGAGCTCGCTCGGAGTCGCTGTGCATGAGGATGACTTGCTTCCCGTCGTCACGGAGCCGGTTCGCCGTCGTCTCGGCGGCCCTGCCGCCTCCAACGATGATGACGCGGTCGATCTTCTCGTTGCGGAGGCCGATGAGTTCTCCCGCCCGCGATTCATCCGGCGTTGGCACGGCGACGAGGACCTTGTCGAAGACCTCGACCACCGTGTCGCCGGTGCCGACCAGGGTGCGATCGTCGCGGACGATGGTGGAGATGACAAAATCCCAGCCGACCAGCGACGAACGCACGTCGGCGAGGCGCTTGCCGATCAGCGGAGAGTCGGGGCTGACGAGGCCACCGATGACCGTGATGGCACCGTCACCGAATTGGAACCAATCGGAGAGGCCTGGCCGGTCCACCAGACGAACAAGCTGGCGAGCAACGACCTCTCTCGGATCCACGACCGCTTCAATGCCCAAGGAGGCAATGACGCTTCGCACCTCCGGATTCTCCAAACGTACGACGGTGCGCGGAACACCCAGGGAGCGCGCCGTCTCCGAGGCGAGCACGTTCACCCCGTCGTTGTCCGACATCGCAAGGAGCAACTCCGCCTTTAAGGCACCGGCGCGGCGCTGCACGCTCGGATTGGCGCCGTTGCCGGTGACGATGAGGGCATCGAGCCTCCCCTGCAACACGGCGGCTCGAGCGGGGTCCGACTCGATTACCGACACGTCTTCCCCCTCGGAGATGAGCCGACTGGCGAGGAAGGCACCATCCGCTCCCCCGCCGACGATGATGACGTGCATGCCACGGTCCTGGGTGTAGTTCCCGGCGAGCGTAGCCGTCCCGTTGCGGATCGACCGAGGCGCCACCGGGGCCTAGTAGCGCTCTTCGAACAGGCTCACCAGCGCATCGGCCAGGTCGTCGGGCCTCGATGGGTAGGTGAATTCCCAGATGATCAGGCCGTCCTCGTCGACGGCAAACACGGTGGCCGAGTGGCCAACGCCATACGCGGCGTGGGCGGAGTCTTGGTGAGTGTCCTCAGAGTCGACGTGGGTGTGGTCCGAGTCGTGCTCCTCGATCTCGAACTCCACGCCAAACGCTTCGGTGGCGGCTGCTAGGCCGGATGCATCGGCGGCGAGGAGGCCGTGTCCTCGGTCGATGAATACGGTCACGTAGTCGACGATCTGTGGACCGTGGTCCCGCTCCGCGTCCACGCTGACCATGGCGAAGGAAACCCGTTGAGCCAGGTCGTTTGGCAGCTCGTCTATCGCTCTCCCAAAGTCGGCAAGCGTCGTAGGGCAGACGTCGGGACAGGACAGGTAACCGAAGTAGACGAGCAGGATCTCTCCGGTGCCGGCAACTGGCACGAACGGCATTCCCTGTGTACTCGTCGCAAAGTCGACCAAGTCGGTTGCGGAGACATCGGGTGTCGGGAGACGGCGATAGCCGATCCGGCCTTCGACCACGCCGTAGGCCTGCTGGCCGTTCTCCACCGAAACCGAGGAGGCCTCTGCTTCAGTCGTCGGCTCGGTCGCACAGGCGGCTGCCAACAGGGCCACCGCGGCGGCGAGCAATACAGGAGGGGCCAGACTCATGGGTCGCAGAACGGCGCGCACGCGTGTGTTTCCGCCTCCTCGGTTGATTCTGCCGATCCGATGACGGTAGACCCGAAAACAGGGAATGAGACCGACACCGTGTCCGGTACGCTCCCCGACGTGACCGCTGACGATCCTGAGGTGGGAGTTGGCCCGCACCCCGAGCCATGGCCAGACGATCCCCGCTTTGACGAGGAGTTGCTCGCATCTGGCGATCGACGCAACGTCATCGATCTCTATCGCTACTGGACCCGAGAGGCGATCGTCGCCGACCTCGACCGGCGCAGGCATCCCTTCCACGTCGCGGTGGAGAATTGGAAACATGACTTGAACATTGGGACGGTGGTACGCAACGCAAACGCCTTCCTTGCTGCCGAGGTCCACATCGTTGGCAAGCGTCGCTGGAACCGTCGGGGGGCGATGGTCACCGATCGCTATCAGCACGTCCGGCACCATGAAACCATCGAAGACCTGGTCTCATGGGCGGTCGACGCGGAGCTGCCGGTAGTCGGCATCGACATCCTTCCGGGGGCGGTGCCCCTGGAGACAACGGTGCTGCCGGAGCGATGTGTCCTGCTGTTCGGTCAGGAAGGGCCTGGCCTCTCCCCCGCCGCAAAGGATGCCTGCGAGGTGGTGTGCTCGATCACCCAGTTCGGCTCGACACGTTCCATCAATGCGGGGGTGGCGTCGGGAATCGCCATGCACGAATGGATCCGACAGCACGTTGCGGGCTAGGCGCGCGCTCGGCTCGATCGAACCACCTACAGTTGCGTTACCAAACGGCTAGGTCGGCGAGCATATGATCGCGAAAACGGCAGCAATCTTTTTGGTAGCCGTGCTCGCAGAGCTCGGCGGGGTCTACGCAATATGGCGATGGCGCCGCTTGGGAGCATCGATCTGGCTGGTCCCCATCGGTTTGGCGGCCCTATTCGCCTACGCGGTCGTCCAGACCTACCAACCGGAGACAAGCTTTGGCCGTTTGTATGCCGCCTACGCCGGCGTCTTCTTGCTTGGTGCGATGTTGTGGGGATGGGCACTTGACGGATTGAGACCGGATCGCTTCGACCTCATCGGAGCCATCCTTGTTCTCACCGGCATAACGCTCATCTTGTGGGGCCGCTTGCTCTATACCTGAGCCCGTCGGAAAGAGCCGGTTGTGGTGCTGGACCCGCGGGGTGTGCCTCAGACGGCCTTCCGGTCCACACCCGCGCGTTCGAGCGCAGGCACTACAGCGGTGAGAGGGAGACCGATCACGTTGCTGCGCGAGCCGACGATCCCGGTGACGAACCGCTCCCCCTCACCCTGGATGGCGTACGCCCCGGCCTTTCCAAGCGGCTCGCCGGTGTCGACATAGGCGGCGACCTCCTCGTTGCTGATCTCCCGCATGCTGACGAGGGTGACTTCGAACCCATCGTCGACGATCACCCCGCCGATGGCCAGGGCCCACCCGGTGACCACCGCATGGGTTCGGCCGGCCAAACGATGGAGCATGTCCATCGCATGGTCGCGGTCGGTCGGTTTGCCGAGAGCGTCGCCGTCGAGCACGACCGTGGTGTCGGCACCCAGCACGAGTGTGTCCTCTTCAACGGGCGAGAGCGCCTTTTCCCGTGCCAGACGGATGACGGTCTGCTCCGGCGCCTCATCGGGTAGCGCGGTCTCGTCGATGTCGGGTATCCGCCGGGTGATGGAATACCCGGCCGCACTCAGCAGCAGCGCACGGCGCGGTGACGAGCTGGCGAGCACGAGATCGGGCATATCTGCATCCTGGCATGAAGTAGCGTGCACCAAACCAAGGAGTGAACGATGGAACGCACCGTCTTTGAGCAAGAGCACGACCTGTTCAGAGATTCTGTCGAGCACTTCATGACGACGGAGATCCTCCCCCACCATGAGACGTGGGAACGCCAGGGCAAGGTCGACAAAACGATGTTCCGCGCTGCGGGGGCCGCCGGCCTGCTCGGCATGGCCATTCCCGACGAGTACGGAGGAGGCGGCGTAGACGACTTCCGGTACAACGCCGTCATCAGCGAGGTCTTCGCCGCCTCCGGGGCCGGCGCCTCAGGAGCCTGCATCACCCTGCACAACGACATCTGCCTTCCGTACTTCCTGGAGTACGCCGACGATGAGCAGCGCAAAAGGTGGCTGCCCGGCCTGGCCAGCGGTGACTTGATGACGGCGATCGCGATGACGGAGCCTGGCACGGGATCGGATCTGGCGGGCATCGTGACCACGGCTCAGCGAGACGGAGGTGACTATGTCATCAACGGCTCGAAGACGTTCATCAGCAACGGGATCAATGCCGACCTGGTCATCGTGGTCGCCCGTACCGCAGAGGATCCGCACGGGGGTCTCACCCTGTTCATCGTCGAGGACGAGATGGAGGGATTCGAGCGGGGCAGAAACCTGGACAAGATCGGCTTCCATGCCCAGGACACGGCCGAGCTGTTCTTCAACGACGTCAAGGTGCCGGCATCGAACCGTCTCGGCGACGAGGGTATGGCGTTCGGTCAGCTGATCATGAACCTTCCTCAGGAGCGTTTCAGCATGGCCGTGGGTGCGGTCGCCGGCGCTGAAGCGGCCTTCACGCTGACCCTCGCCTACGCCAAGGAGCGGATGGCGTTCGGCCGACCGATCGGCTCCTTTCAGCACAACCGGTTCGTGTTAGCCGAGATGAAGACCGAAATCGATCTCGGCAGGGTGTTCGTCGACCGCCTGCTCGAAGAGCACGTCGCTGGTCGGCTCACCGTCGAGCAGGCCGCAGAGGCAAAATGGTGGACGACCGAAATGCTACGGCGTGTTGTCGACCATGGCTTGCAGTTGCACGGCGGTTACGGCTACATGCTCGAATACCCGATTTCGCGTGCATTCGTCGACTCCAGGGTGCAGACGATCTACGGCGGCACAACCGAGATCATGAAAGAAATCATCGGCCGCGGATTGGGAGTCTGAGTACCAAGGAGCCGCCTACTTGTTACTTGCTACTTGATACTTGTTACTTCGTCCTCGCTACTGGAACGCCGAGATCCCCGTGATCGCTTCACCGAGAACGAGGGTATGTATCTCGTTGGTGCCCTCGTAGGTGTAGACCGATTCCAGGTTGTTCATGTGGCGGATCACCGGATACTCGAGGGTGATGCCGTTTGCTCCGAGCACGCTGCGTGCTTCTCTAGCCACATCCAGGGCCGAGCGGACGTTCACCATCTTGCCGAAGCTCACCTGCTGAGCGGTCAGCGTTCCTGCATCTCGTTTTCTGCCGAGATGCATGGCCAGCAGCGTCGCTTGATTGACCTTCACCATCATTTCGACCAGTTTTCGCTGGGTGAGCTGGAATGAGCCGATCGGCCTTCCGAACTGCACCCGGTCCTTGGAGTAGGACAGCGCGGCCTCGTAGCAGGCTCTGGCGGCTCCCGTCGAGCCAAAGACGATGCCGAAGCGAGCCTCGTTTAGACACGACAGCGGCCCTTTGAGACCTACCACATCGGGCAGGATGGCGTCTCCAGGGACCCGTACCCCATCCAGAACCAGCTCGGACGTAACCGACGCCCGCAGCGACATCTTGTAGCGGATGTCGCTTGTAGAGAACCCAGGCGTGTCGGTTGGGACGATGAACCCGCGGATGCCGTCTTCGGTGTGCGCCCAGATGATCGCCACGCCGGCGATTCCGCCGTTGGTGATCCACATCTTGGTGCCGTCGATGACCCAGTCGGATCCGTCCCGTCTGGCCGAGGTCTTCATCGCACCCGGGTCGGATCCAGCGTCGGGTTCGGTGAGCCCGAAGCAGCCGATGATCTCGCCGCTCGCCATCGGGGGCAGCCACTGCTGCTTCTGTTCCTCGGATCCGAAGGCCCAGATCGGATACATCGCGAGCGAGCCCTGGACCGAAACGAAGCTGCGCACGCCGGAGTCGCCGGCCTCCAGCTCGCGACAGGCCAATCCGTAGCTGACGGCGCTGGTTCCGGCGGTGCCATACCCGTCGAGGTGCATTCCGAGCAGGCCCATTGCCCCCATCTCCTTGGCAAGCTCCACGGGGATGGTTCCTTGGGCGAACCAGTCGGCAACATCGGGCAGCACTCGATCGGCGACGAACGCGCGCACGGTGTCGCGAATAAGACGCTCCTCGTCGTCGAGAATGGCGTCGACCTCGAGAAAGTCGCCCCGGTACTCGCCTCCCGGCTTGATCCGAGTGCTCATCTGGCCAGGTTACCCCTCCCTGTTCCCTGCACGATCTGACGGCTCCTGACCCTCACCCCACCACAGGGTGCGCTGTGGGAAGGCGATCTCAATATCGTGTTCGGCCAGCTCGAGCGCCACCGCACGGGCAACGGCGTCGACTGCTCTTCGCTCTTCGATGATCGTCGGCTCGTGCCAGAAGCGAAGCTCGAACTCAATGGCGTTGTCCCCGAACGCGCCGACGAGGGCTTCCGGCTCCGGTTCCGTGATGACGAGTTCGCACCCAGCCGCTGCCGTCTGCAGCGCAGCCTTGGCTTCCTCGAGGTCCGTCCCGTAGGCGACTCCAACCTCGAGCGATGACCGCCGCTGCCCCTCTTTGGTGAGGTTGGTGAGGGGCTCGTTGACGACCGTGGTGTTGGGGACGTTGAGCTCCTTGCCGTCGACCGTGCGAATGGTCAGGGTTCGACCTGTGATCTCGAGCACGGTGCCGGTGCCCGCCGCGGTCTCGATCTGGTCTCCGACGACAAACATCGTCGTGCCCTGGAGCACCAGGCCTGCCGAGAAGTTCTCCAGGATGCCGCGCCCGGCGAAGAAGGCGACGCCGGCAACGAGCAGAAGGCCGATCAGGGCAGGGCCGAGGTCGACTCCAAGGACCCCGAGGGCGTAGATGATGCCGACGACGATGACGAACCAGCCGCTGGCGCTGGCCATGAGCAGTTTGTAGTTCTGCGGAATGTCGGGGAATTTGCGAAGTAGTCGTCCGACCAACCGCCGTGTCAACGCGGCAATGAGAAAGCTGAGGGCGATGATGACGACGGCCCAGACGAAGTCCCACACCGTAATCGATTTGGTATCGACGACTTGGTCGAGATCGCCTGGGATTCCAATCTGTGCCAAGCGGTTCATCGTGATACCGGCTCCGATTCGAACAGGCTGGTCTGGCCGAACGGCGGTACTCGCCGGATACCGGTCCAGGCGGTGCCGTCCATGAATGCCCAGGAGCGACGGTGGATCCGCGTCGGTCCACAGGCGGCGAGGGCGGCGAGATGTCTGGGGCCGGGATACCCCTTGTTGCTGTCGAAATCGAATCCTGGAAACTCCGGCGCGAGTGCGCGCATCAGCCGATCTCGCGTGACCTTGGCCACGATCGATGCGGCGGCGATGGTCAGTGATGTCGCGTCACCGCCGACGATCCTGGTCGTGCGCGGGTGGCCGACGAAGTCCCAGTTGCCGTCGACGAGCACGTGGTCCGCAGCGACGCCGAGGCCGGAGATGGCTCGCCGTGCGGCGAGGCGTTGCGCACCCGACATCCCCATGCCGTCGCACTCCGCCGGACTGGCGTGGCCGACGCTCCAGGCCACCGCCCAGCTCGTCACCCGGTCGAACAGCGCCTCCCGTTCGCTCTCGGTGAGCATCTTCGAATCTCTGATCTTGTATACCCGCCGATCGTGAGGGGTGACAAAGGCACCGACCGATATCGGGCCAGCCCACGCGCCCCGACCGACCTCATCGACCCCGACCACGATCTGACCTCCCGCCGCCCATACCTCGCGTTCCACGATGAGGCCGGGTGGCTTTGATCTGATGGCGTTCCTCAACCTGGGGACGGTCACATGACGAGGTTACCGAGAAAGGTGAGAGTCATGAGTCATGAGTCATCAGCTTTCAGTCTTCAGCTAGAGAACTCGGTATCCGGCGGAAGACTTGCGACTTGTGACTCAGTTCAGCCTCGGATCGACAGGAAAGTCTGCGTACAGGGCGAGCCCGCTGTCCTGTCGCTTGAGCACCCGCTGCCACAGCGTGTGCGGGACAGGGTCGAAGACGTCGTCGACGCTGGCAGGGACCGGGAACCATGATCCGATTGCGACCTCCAGGTCCAGTTGGTCGGGACCCCACCCCGCATAG
>CAXMPL010000043.1:0-7668 GCA_964195125.1 uncultured Kiloniellales bacterium
GGTTGGGTCACCCGGGGCTACCTACCGGACGAACACGTCTTTCGCCACGTGTATCGAAGAAACACCTGCCGCCTCGGACGAGGAAGACTTCGAGGTCTTTGTGGAGTGCTCGGTGATGCACTGTCCCGAGAACGATCCGTCTCGCGTCGCGACGATCGGTCTGTGGCTATACGTGCGCATCAACCCTGATGCGCCTTCCTGTCACGAGCCGCCGGAGTTGATCGACGTCATCAGCCCCTGACGCCGGCCGCGATCACCGAATATGGGCGATAACGCCCGTTTCCGACAGTGCTCTGGATCGCGATCGGCCGGTCCGAGCGATCACGCCCACTTCGACGAGTGTGCTAGATCGACACCCCGGGGTGTGCATATCCCTCTGAATTGTGTCACCGGGATAGTGTATGATCGAACGTATGTTCTATAGAGGGTATGAACCGATCCCGACGATATTGGCCGACCTGGAACCTGGCGCTGAGCTTGGGGGAATCCTGGCTTGTATCGACGTCACCGATGTGTCACCCCACGACCGGATCACCGTGCTCCAAGCCCACCACAGGCAACGCTCCTACTACGACGCACACGTGTACCGCGATATGGCAGCGGTCGTCGACGTCATGGAAGACACCAACCCGCAATGGGCCGCAGAATCTGCCGCTGCTGAGATCAGGGCCGCGTTGCGTTTGACCCGCCGCGCCACCGACACCGAGCTGTCGTTTGCGTTGGAACTACGCCAGCGCCTCCCCCGAGTGTGGGACGCATTGTTCGCCGGGAACATCGACATCCGGCGAGCCAAGACGTTCAGCTACGCCACCACCCATCTCTCCGACGCGACAACCCGACGGGTGGTGGACCGTGTCATCGATGCCGCCGGACAGCTCACCACCGGTGAGTTGAAGGCCCGCCTCGACCGCATAGCCATCGAAGCCGACCCCGACGGGGCACAGCAACGGTATGAAGATGCAGTCAAAGACCGCCGCCTCGTCGTCGAACCCACCACGTCGGGGACCGCCAACCTGATGGGATTCGAGTTGCCGCCACATCGAGTCAGCGCCGTGTCGCGACGGATCAACCACCTCGCCCGCAGCTTGAACACCAAAGACGACCCCAGGTCGATGGATCAACTCCGCGCCGACGTCTATTTAGATCTCCTCACCGGCACCGCTGACAGCTCCGCCGGCGGGGTCCATATCCAAACCGACCTGGACACCCTCGCTGGGCTTGCGGAACATCCCGGCGAACTCGCCGGCTACGGCCCAGTCATCGCCGACATTGCCCGCACAGTCGCCGCAGAACAAGACAACGCACAATGGCGCTGGACGGTCACCGACCCCGCCACCGGACAGGCCCTATACGACGGCACCACCCGCCGCCGCCCCACCACCTCACAACGCCGAACCGTCCAAGCCAGGAACCAAACCTGCATCTTCCCCGGATGTCGCATGCCAGCCACCGACTGCGACCTCGACCACACAACCCGCTGGGCAGACAGCGGAGAAACCACCACCAACAACCTCACACCCCTATGCCGCCACGACCACCACATCAGACACCAAGCCGGATGGACCCACCAACCCCTCCCCAACAGCGACCACCAATGGACCACCAAACTCGGACACACCTACACCACCAGCAACCAACCCCCCTAACCCTTCGCGAGACTCGGAACGGCGAACCAACAGCTCAGAACAACCCGTCGGGTGGGGTAACGGTGATCATTCGTGCCTCGAGGTCGACCGCAGGCACGATGGCGGAGA
The DNA here is from genome assembly GCA_964195125.1 of uncultured Kiloniellales bacterium. Taxonomy (GTDB): domain Bacteria; phylum Actinomycetota; class Acidimicrobiia; order Spongiisociales; family UBA5794; genus JACZST01. The sequence goes on from CAXMPL010000043.1 coordinate 1,755, forward strand.
CGAACGGGACTTCGACGCGGGACCCATCGACGGTCTCGATGACCAATCGATCTTGCGCCTCGCCGAACTCCACACCCGTCACGGTGCCAAGGGTCTGCCCTTCGGGCCCCAATGCAGTGGCACCGATCAGATCGTCAGGCCAGAACTCCGCAACACCGAGAGGGCGACGGTCGGTAGCCGGTATCTGGAAGACAGAGCCGCGGAGGGCGTCGGCGGCATCTCGATCGTCGATCCCAGCGAAGCGTACGAGCAGATCGTCATGGTGCGGGCGCACCGCGGTCGCTTCGAGGGTCCGAGGTGGAGATTCGTCCGTGATGAAAGTGGCTCCAGCCACCCAGCGCTCGGGGTCGTCGGTCTGCGGTCTAACAAGGACTTCGCCGCCGATCCCGTGAGCGCGGCGGGCATAACCGACGTCGACGAGATCCACGTCAGTCGAGGAACTCCACGTCGACGGACAGCCCTTCCTCTTCACCGGCGATGCTCGCCACCGATCGAATGGCACGAGCCACCCGCCCGCGGCGGCCGATGACGCGGCCCATATCGGATTTGGCGGTGCGAACCTCAGCGACGACGGAGTCGTCGCCATCCGACACGATCTCAACCTTTACCGATTCTGGATCGTCGACGATCTCGGTGACCAGATACGTGACGACCTTCTCGACGATTTCGCCCTGCTTCATGCGTCCTCCGAGTTCTCTTCCTCGGCCACGTCAGCTGCCTCGTCTTCGGAACCGGCAGCTGGTAACTCGTCGCTGACTACTTCTGCTGCAACTTCTTCTGCAGTTTCCTCTTCGGAACCGGCAACTGGCAAATCGTCACTGGCTACTTCCTCAACAGCTTCTTCTACCGCCTCTTCTTCGGAACTGGCAACTGGCAACTGGTCGCTGGTTACTTCTTCTGCAGTTTCCTCTTCGGAACTGGCAACTGGCAACTCGTCACTGGTTACTTCCTCAGCAGCGTCCTCTTCGGAACTGGCAACTGGCAACCCGTCACTGGTTGCTTCTTCTGCTTTCTCTGGATACGCCGCTGGCGTATGTTCGCCGACGGTGTAAATCTCGCCCTTGTCGACGCGGAACTGCGCCCAGGCTCCGGATATCTCGAGCAGTTTCCTAGCACGCTCGGTGGGCTGGGCTCCCTTGTGCAGCCAGTCGAGGGCGCGCTCATTGTTGATCTCGATGAGGGACGGCTCCTGGCGGGCGTCGTAACGCCCGATTTGTTCGATGTACCTGCCGTCACGGGGCTTGCGTGAGTCCATGACGACGACGCGGTACGAGGGCTGCTTTTTCTTGCCCACCCTGGTCAGGCGGATCTTCACCGGCATCGTTACCTCTTTTGGTTCCTGCCCATCTCAGGCAGGGACAGCCCTGGGATGGGGCTTTTCCCGCCTGCGATGTCCTTCATCATCTTCTGCATCTCGGCGAACTGTTTGAGCAGGATGTTGACATCCTGCGGCCGAGTCCCCGAGCCCGACGCGATCCGGCGTTTGCGGCTTCCGTTGAGGAGCTTCGGATCCCGCCGCTCTGCCTGCGTCATCGACCGGATGATCGCTTCGACCCGACCGAGGTGACGGTCGTCGATCTCGACGTCGCGTAACGCCGTTCCAGCGCCGGGGAGCATACCAACCAGTTGCTGCAATGGCCCCATCTTCTTGATCTGCTGGAACTGATCCAGGAAATCCTCGAGGTCGAACGACGCATCAAGCATCTTCTCCGCGGCCAGCTCCGCCTCTTCCTCGTCGTAGATGGTTTCTGCCTTCTCGATGAGGCTCAGGACGTCCCCCATGCCCAAGATCCTCGAGGCCATCCGCTCCGGATGGAAGGCGTCGAGGTCGTCGATACCCTCCCCGACCCCGACGAACTTGATCGGCCGGCCAGTCGCCTCCCTCGCTGATATGGCCGCACCACCCCGGGCGTCGCCGTCGAGCTTGGTGAGGATCAAGCCGGTCAGCTCGATGTAGTCGAGGAAGCCATTGGCAACATTGACCGCCTCCTGGCCCGTCATGGCATCGAGGATCAGCAGCACCTCGTCGGGATCCGCCGCCTTGCGAACCGCGGCAAGCTCCTTCATCAGGTCTTCGTCGATCTGGAGCCGGCCCGCGGTGTCGATGATGACCACGTTCAAGGAATCGCTTCGTGCCGCCTTCAGCGCTCCCTTCACCAGCTTGGGTGCCTTGGCGCCGCGGTCCGTATACACAGGAACGCCGATGCGCACACCCAGCTTCTCCAGCTGATCGATGGCCGCCGGCCGCTGTAGGTCGGCGGCGACCAGCATCGGCCGCCTTCCCTTCGATTTCAGGTGCCTGGCAAGTTTGGCTGCGGTCGTTGTCTTGCCAGACCCTTGCAGACCGGCAATGAGGATCACCAGCGGCGGCGCCTCCGGTCTCGCCAACGGCGCCTCATCCCCACCGAGGGTGACGATCAGCTCTTCATGAACGATCTTGATCAACTGCTGGGCCGGGGTAAGGCTCTTCATCACCTCAGCGCCTACCGCTCGTTGTTTGACCCTCGCCAACATCGACTTGACCACCGAGACATTCACGTCTGCCTCGAGCAGGGCGATACGAACCTCTCTGAGGGCGGCGTCGACGTCGGCTTCGCTGAGCCTGCCTTTGCCACGCAGACGAGCGAACGCGTTATTCAACTGGTCGGAAAGCGCCTCGAACATCGAGCCTAGAGCTTACGGGTCACCTGCGGTCTCTCGATCTGCACGGGCTCATGTCCTATCGGCCCCTCGGCATCGACGGCGCCGACCGCAATCACCGCCGCAGCCACCGCACAGATGAACAACACCGCGGGCGCAGCGTTGAACCCCGCGCCAAAGGCTTCCAGCTGATACAGGAGCAAGAACGGAGAGAAGATGGAAGTGAGCAGAAGAGCGACGCCCATGGATGCCCACGCCACCCGGTGCTGGGGAAGCCGCTGCCACACCAGCACCCCGGCAATGAGTAGCAGCGTCCAGTCGTGAACGACCAGGTGGGCGGCAGCGATCAGACCAACGACGACCGCCCCGGCGTAGGCCAGTGGCAAATCGTCGCGCACGCGTCTGACGAACCACACCAGTGCCAGCCCGGCGCCGATCGTGAGTGCAAGGGACAAGGCCGAGATGAAGGTTGGATTGGCTGGGCCGTCGGTGACGACCAGATTCCACATGGCGAACTCGTAGTAGGGGGAATCCCCAAAGGCGTACAGCTCGGGCAGCCTGCTTGCCGCCTCGAAAAAGCCAACCCAGGCGAAGGGAAGCAGGATGAGCGAGACCGCAATCAAGGTGCCACCGGTGGCGAAGGCACCCACTATGGCGGGTCGCATCGTGCGCCATCGGCTCAGCCACCAGAACACGAACCCGACGAGCAGTTGCGGTTTGAACACCACCAGGCCGAGCACGGCCCCAGCAGCGCGGAACCGGCCGCTTCGCAGCGCCGCGTATCCAAGGGACATCAGCATGAAGACAAGCAGCGAGGTCTGCCCGAGACGAAGGGCGAAGAAGACCGGGACCGTGAGCAAGGCGGCGCCAGTTGCCAGCGGCCAGGACGGCACATCGAGGGCACGGAAGCCGATTGCCATCGCACCAACGGAGATGACGGTCCACACCACCCAGGCGGGAACGACACCCATAGCGACAAACGGCAGAAACAGAACGGCCGTGAACGGAGGATTCGCGAACGGTGGCCCGTCCAGGTCCGCCGGCCATGCCAAGTCGTACATAGCGGTGGTCTCTCCCCGGCTCAGCAACGTTGCCGCGCTGTGGAAGGCGCGAAAGTCCCAGCCGACCGGGGTACCGGATTGATCGACGCCGGACGGAATGACGGCAATGAACCACAGGACCCACACGATCAGCACGATGACCCCGGCAACCGCGAAGCCGGCCACCAACAGCTTCCCGTGGCGCTCGGCCGGGTTCTGTCGATCGCGACGAGCAGGATTGGACATCGGTTGGGCCTCAGCGTCCATCGTTGCGACCATACCCGGGGGGTGGCGGAAGACCATTGGTTCCTGCGAGACTCGGGGACATGAACCTCACTGTTATCGACCATCCGCTCGCCCGGCATTACCTAACCATTCTGCGCGACGAAAATACGCAGCCCGAGGCGTTTCGATCGGCGGCGCGAAGTCTCACCTACGCTCTCGTCCTCGAGGCGACCAAGACCCTTCCGGTCGACGAGGTCGATGTGGCCACTCCGATGGAACAGACGACCGGCCACCGGATCCACGATGTCGTTGCCATCGCGGTCCTCCGAGCTGGACTCGGCATGCTCGATGCGGTTCTCGACCTGATCCCCGGATGCAAGGTGGGTTTCGCCGGCGTCCAGCGAGACGAGTCGACGGCCACGCCGATGGAGTACTACGCCAAGCTCCCCGACCTCGGGGACGCAACGGTCCTGGTGCTCGAACCCATGCTGGCTACCGGTGGTTCCCTCTCCTGGGCAGTGGAGAAGGCCAAATCATCAGGGGCGAGAGATATCACTGCCCTGTGCGTCGTCACCGCACCCGAAGGAGTCGCACGCATGGGCGAGGAGCACCCGGACGTATCCATCGTCGCCGCAGCTCTCGACCGCGACCTCAACGACAAGTGGTATATCCAGCCAGGACTTGGCGACATGGGCGACCGTCTGTTCGGCACGCCATGACCCACCCGACCCTCGATGAGATCAAGGACGGGTTAGTCCGCTACTACGACGCCGATGCGACCGCGAGAGATGACCGCGGGGAACCGGGATGGAGGGATGAGCACCGCGCTTCGTTCGCCGGCTTGCTCCGCAGCGAAGGCAAGAGCCGATTGCTCGAGATCGGCGCTGGTTCGGGGTACAGCTCGGCGTATTTCGCCGAGCAGGGCCTCGACGTAATCGCCACCGACCTGTCGGCAGCCAACGTGGAACGTGCCCGAGCCAAAGGACTCGATGCCGATGTTGCCGATTTCTACGACCTTCGCTACGAGGACGGATCGTTCGATGCCATTTGGGCAATGAGCTGTCTGGTGCACGTGCCGGACGACGACCTTCCCTCCGTGCTCGAGGGGTTGGCACGCGTGCTCATCGCAGGAGGCCTGATGCAGGTGGGCCTGTGGGAGGGACACAATGAGGAGGGCCCCTGGGGCAACGACGCGGCCGGCATCTCCAACAGCGGGGACGATCTGCGCAGGTTCTTCTCCCGCAGATCCGATGAGCGAGTGCGCGAGCTCTTCGGCGCCGTCTTCTCCATCGAGTCGTTCACCTCGTTCGATCCCGAAGAGAGCGACACCACCTACCAGCTGCTGCGGCTGCGGAAGCCATGACGGACTTCACCGGGGCGGTGAGCGATGTGCTGGAGAAACTCGACCCAGGCGACGTCATGTCGTACGGCGAGATAGCCGAGGAGGCCGGATACCCCGGCGCGGCACGGGCGGTCGGCAACCTTCTGGCCGTCACCCCTGGTTTGCCGTGGTGGCGCGTCGTCACCCAGTCGGGACGTCTGGCCCCTGGCCACGAGCTGCGCCAAACAGAGTTGTTGCGATCAGAAGGCGTGAGAGTGCGCAGGGGGCGTGTTATCGATCGGGCGGAGCGATGACCTACCGAATGACGGAGCTGATCGCCGCCAAGCGCGAGGGGAAGGCGCTCACCCAAGAACAGCTCTTCTGGATCGTCGACTCGTACACCGGCGACCAGCTCCCCGACTATCAGATGGCCCCCTTTCTGATGGCGGTGTTGTTCCAGGGGATGGACGACGTCGAGCTGGGGTGTTGGACCGACGCGATGCTGGCCTCCGGCGCGGTGCTCGACCTCTCGGGTTCGCCGTTGCCAAAGGTCGGCAAACACTCGACGGGAGGCGTCGGCGACAAGACCAGCCTGCCGCTGGCTCCGCTGGTAGCGGCGTGCGGAGTTGCGGTCCCGATGATCTCCGGACACGGGCTGGGGCACACCGGAGGCACCCTGGACAAGCTC
>CAXMPL010000044.1:0-4140 GCA_964195125.1 uncultured Kiloniellales bacterium
GCTCGACTTCGACAACACCTGGGCATGGCCCGGCTATGACTGGATGGGGGTTTCCAAGGCGGCGCTGCAGTCGGTAACGCGGTATCTGGCGCGCTACCTCGGAGCCGACAACATCCGGGCCAACGCCGTGGCCGCGGGTCCGATATCCACCATCGCGGCTCGATCGATCCCGGGCATCGAGGAATTCGTCGAAGTGTGGGGCGAACGTGCTCCGCTGCAATGGGACATCGAGGATCCGGAGCCGATCGCGCAGATGGTCTGTGTCCTGCTGTCGGACTGGACGCCGGCAACCACCGGCGAGGTGATTCACGTCGACGGTGGCTTCCATGCCGTCGCCATGGAGCGTCATGTGGAGTAGTGCTTGATACTTGGTACTACGGATACAGATGCCCTTCCTGCCACGCCGCATCGGTAACCTTTCGTCATGAGCCGAGTGCTCCTGTTATTCGGCGGCCGGTCCGCCGAGCACGAGGTGTCGTGCGTTTCGGCCGTCGCCATCCATGACGCCCTCGTCGAAGCCGGTCATAGTGTCATTCCGGTCGGGATCGGCCGTGACGGTCGGTGGTACGTTGTCGACGCGGCGCAGCGGCCCTTCCACGCCACCGGGCGGCCGGCGTCCCTCCGGGTCCCGGATGGAACCCTTGTTGTCGCACAAGACGAGGTCAACTTCGACGTGGTGTTCCCCGTCCTCCACGGGCCGTTCGGCGAAGACGGCACCATCCAGGGCATGTTTGAGATCGCGGGCAAACGCTATGTGGGGAGCGGAGTCCTTGGCTCGGCGATCGCCATGGACAAAGACGTGGCCAAACGGTTGCTTGAAGCAGCCGGCCTGCCCACACCGCGCTGGGAGGTGGTGCGCCGCGGCGATTTTACCGACGATCCCGCAGGGACCGTGGAGCGCATCGGGCGCTCCCTCGGCAAGACGGTGTTCGTCAAACCGGTCGCCCTCGGTTCCTCGGTGGGGGTGGCCAAGGCGCGGACTCCTGCCGAGATCAAGGATGCCATCGACGAGGCGCTGCGTCATGGCGACAGGGTGATCGTCGACGAGTTCATCGACGGCAGGGAGATCGAGGTAGCCATCCTGGAAGGGCCAAGGGCAGCGCTTCCAGGCGAGGTGCATTCGGCGAACGAATGGTACGACTACGACGCCAAATACAACGACGAAGACAGCATATTCGAGGTACCGGCCCGGCTGTCGCCGCAACGAACCGCCGAGGTGCAGGCGCTTGCCGCCCAAGCGTTCACCGCCGTCGAATGCCGTGGCCTAGCAAGGGTTGACTTCTTCCTGGAAGACGGAGGGCGCGGTTTTCTCGTCAACGAGGTCAACACCATGCCAGGATTCACCCCGATCTCGGGGTTCCCCAAGATGTGGATGGCTTCAGACATGACCTACGCCGAGCTATGCAACGAGTTGGTCGAGCTGGCGCTTCGCGACTGACTCCCGATCGGGAGCATGCGGTCGAGTTCGGTGCCGAACAGAGCGCTGATAACCGCCCCGACGACGAATGCGGTGAACGGAGCGCGGCGCCCGGTGAGGATTCCGGCGACGAACGCCACCGCGGCGTTGGTGAGCGGTGCCGCCATCGTGATCTCGGGTCCCGCAGGCTCTTCCCCAGGAACTTCGTCCGCTCCAATCGCCTGGTGGACGGCGAAACCAACCGCCGAGCCAACGACGCCGGCAAGAGCCGTTACGAGCGCACGCTTCAGCATCGTTAGAGGTTGATCACCGGGCAGGTGAGCGTGCGCACGATGCCCTCGACGGGCTGGATCGCGGTGACGACGAGCTGACCGAGGGCATCAACATCTTCAGCTTCTACAAACACAATGACGTCATACGGTCCGGTTACCGCCTCGGTTGACATCACGCCACCGACCGCACGGATACCGTTGGCAACATCAGCGGCCTTGCCGGAATCGGTCTGGATCAGGACGTAGGCGCGTACCAAAAACTCCTCCTCGTCGCCTAGAGGTTCAGTGTACCGGCCCCACTCGCGACGTGTGACCTGTGACTCGCGACCTAATACCCGTCGGAGCCGAAGCGGAGGTCGCGGGCGTATCGCTCGCCGTCCTCCTCGTCGACCTCGAACAGGATCCGTTGGCCCTGCCGCAACATCCGGAACATGGACCCCTCGAGAGAGCCCGGGCGAAGTTGAACCTCGGTTCTATCGTCGAGCAGGATCAGACCGACGCCGGTGATAGGGTCGTACACCTTGACGACTCCCTGCACGGCTCAGACCTTTTCGATCTTGCCGGCCTTGATGCAGGACGTGCAAACGCGGATCCGCTTCGAATTGCTGCCGTGCTTGACGCGCACCCGCTGAATGTTGGGCAGCCAGCGGCGGCTCGACCGTTTGTGGGAGAAGCTGACCTGCTTCCCGAACCACGGTTCCTTGCCGCACACTTCGCAGCGATATGACATTGTGGGAAATCCTCCTGAGGCGCCCGGGAGAATAGCAGTGCGGATAGGACAATTGATGGGAGGCGCAGGTCACTGGTCCTCATCGACCATCATGACCACATGACCGCTCCACCCACCGAGCAGACAGGCCGATCCCTCGCCTATCTCGCCACGCTGCCAGTCGATATGGTGAAAGGCATTGGGCCGCGGACGGCGAAGAAGCTTGGCGAGGCGGGGATCAACTCGATAGCCGATCTGTTGCTGCACGTACCCCGCCGCTACCTGGACCGCTCCCAGATGTTCGACCTTTCGAACGTTCCCGTTGGTGAAGAGGTCACCGTCGGCGGAACCGTGGACAAGGTGAACCGCCGCCGCATCTCACGCAACCGGACCATGGTCGAAGCAGACATCTCAGACGGTACCAGCGTGTTGCATGCCGTCTGGTTCAACCCCTACATCAAGATCGCGGTGGGCGAGGAGGTGGCCCTATCGGGGAAGGCGGAACTGTTTCGGGGCCGGCTTCAGATGAAGGCGCCCGATCTGGATCGATTCGACGAAGACGATTCACTGGTCACCGGTCGGGTGGTGCCGGTGCATCCCAGAGTCGGTGGGCTGACCCCATTCAAGATTCGCCGGTCGATGGACAACGCGCTGGGCCGGGCGAGGCCGATCACCGAGGTGCTCCCCGAGGACATGATCGAACGACTCGGCGTCATTGGCCGCGACCAGGCCATCTATGCGGTTCACTTCCCAGAGGAACGGGTCGACGCCGACCGCGGGCGGGCCCGGCTTGTTTTCGATGAGTTGTTCCGGCTCCAGTTGGCCTTGGCTTTGCGCAAGCGTCGGCAGATCGACGAGGCGCGCGGGGTCAGCCTCGACGTCGAGGGAGAGCTGATGTCGATGTTCGTCGGCTCCTTACCCTTCGACCTGACGGGCGGACAGCAAACCGTCATCGACGACATCCGCTCCGATCTGGCGTCCGAGCATCCGATGCACCGCCTGCTCCAAGGGGAGGTCGGTTCGGGTAAGACGGTCGTGGCCCTGGCTGCTCTGCTCCTCGGTGTCGAGGCCGGATATCAGGCGGCGATCATGGCTCCGACGGAGGTGCTCGCCGACCAGCACTATCTGTCGACGGTGGCGGCCATCGAGGACGCCGAGTTGGCCCCGGCAGGAGTGGACGGCGCCGCCGGAACCGCCAATCTGTTCGAGAAGGGTGACTCGCCCGAGGTTCGTGTTGCGTTGCTCACCGCCAATCAGGCAATAAGCAACGTCGCGTCAGAGCACAGCCACGCCGATCTCCTCGGGCTCATTGCCGCCGGAGAGATCGACCTCGTTGTCGGGACCCACTCGCTCATCCAAGAAGGTGTCGAGTTCGCCAGGCTCGGCGTCGCCGTCGTCGACGAGCAACACCGTTTCGGTGTGCACCAACGGGTTCAACTTCGGGAGAAGGCACAGGACTACGACCCGGACCTCCTGATCATGACCGCCACCCCGATCCCGCGCACCCTGGCGATGACGTTGTACGGGGATCTCGACGTGTCGGTGCTCGATGAGATGCCACCGGGCTGGATGGAAGTGCCCACCCGCCATGTCGGTCCGGAAGACACCTCTGTGCACGATTTGATCAGATCAGAGGTCGCCGCCGGCCACCAGGCGTTCATCGTGTGCCCGCTGGTCGAAGACTCCGACAAACTGCAGGCCAAGTCGGCGACCGCAGAGTACGAGCGGCTCATCGGGGTCTA
>CAXMPL010000045.1:0-6914 GCA_964195125.1 uncultured Kiloniellales bacterium
GCGATCATCTCGGAGCTGTCACTTACCGTGTGGCTCTTGATCTGGGGTTGGTAGGCGCCGTCCGTCGAGAGACCTGCCCATCCCAACACCCGCCCATATCGGCACATATGCGCTAGCGGTGTGCGGCTAGCGTCCGGTTATGCGAATCGTGCGTTTGAAAAAGGACGGGCTGTCAGCCAGGCCTTTCTACCACCGCGTTGTGGGATCGAACTCGAGCGCCACCGCCAAAGCCGAGGCCCGTCGCAACGATCGACGACTACGAAGACGTGAGCAGGCGCGGGCATCGGCGCGGATTGAGCTGATCACATGGGACGACCCGTACCGTGACCAGCCGCCGCCATCGGAGTGGATTGAGCTGATCACATGGGACGACCGGCACCGTGACCAACCGCCGCCAGTGACTGTTACCGCACTCCCCAACCCGTTCCAGTAACCCAGCTTGATCACAAGGCCGAGATGGTTACCGGGGAGAGGACGCTCACGAAGCCAGACGCCGTCTTCGCAAACGCGGCCGATGCCCGAGATCAGAGATCCGATCAGGGAGCGCATATTGCCGGTTATGCGCTAGCTCGTTGGTGGGCAGCAGTGGCGGCTTCGGTGGAGGAGTGATGGAGTAGGTTGCCTCAATCTGACGACAAGAGGAGCTCCACATGGCACGGAAGAACTCGTTGAACCCGTGCCTTGAGTTGTCCGCAGTGGCGTGTGCTGGCTTGGTCCAAGTTTCGTCCTTGGCAGTCGCCCGGGGCCCCTAGCACGACGAAGACTCCGACCCGCAACGACAGCGATCACGGCGAGGATGCCGACACCAATCAGTCCTGATCGTGTACTGCTCCCGCCGGTCTCACCGGCCCGTCGTCAACCACCCCGGCATTATTGCCTCGAAACGCGAGACTGCGGATCAATATCATGAGGAGACCCGTAGCTCTTCGGGGTAGATGCGTAGGATCGCGACACACCATCCACTGGTCGATGAGCAGGAGGTTGACATGGCTTCAGAGTCGCCACCGAACCATGGTTCGCCCGTGACGATCGCCGAGGTGGTGGGGTCCAACGTCGCGATGGCCCGTGCGAACCGGGGCTGGGATCAAGACCGCCTCGTGGATGAGGCTGCGTACGTGGATCTTCCCTGGGACAAAGCCGCCGTTGCCAGGATCGAAAACGGAGGCGCCGCGCTCACTGTTGCCGATCTGCTCTCGCTGGCGGCCCTGCTCGGTGTCGCACCGCATCTTCTGCTTTATCCAGATGCCGGGACCGCGATCGCTCTGCACGCCACCGGTTCCGCCGAGGAGGAAGGCCCAGGGTTGGAGGATGCGGTGCTCTATACCGAGACCCACATGCCGGCGGGCGAGTTCGCCGACTGGCTCTGGGATCCTGACGGACACGCCGCCACGCATGTCGACGTGGCAGAACGTGAGCTCTGGTCGGGCGCGTCCGGATAGATCCCCACCACACAACGGTCATTTCTGCCAGCCGGTTACAGTACGACACCCTTCTCCCACCGTTTGTGAGCCAGATGCGATCGACCATTGTCCAAAGCCGTCGACTGTGGTTTACGGCTGCCATCGCCACCGCGGGGCTTGTACTCGCCGCCTGTGGTGGGGACCCCGAAGTCCTCGTCAAGCATCCGGGTGAGGGGACCACCGTCTCCATGGCTCGTGCCAACTGGGACACGGGGTACTTCCAAGCGGAGGTGTATCGCCAGCTCCTCGAGGAGCTCGGTTACGACGTGACCGATCCAGGCGACGCCGAGATGGCCCCCGACGTCTTCTACCCGCTTCTGGGAAGCGGCGACTTCGACTTCTGGGTGAACGGCTGGTTCCCGATCCACGACACATTCATCTCGGATGACGCCGCCGTTTCCATCGTCGGGAACCAGATTCCCGCGGGGGGATTGCAGGGATTCTTCATCGACAAGGCTACGGCCGATGAGCTCGACATCAAGCGGATCGACGACATCGCCAACGACCCCGCATTGGCACAGATCTTCGACATCGACGGTGACGGCCGCGCCGACCTCATGGGCTGCAACGAAGGCTGGGGATGCACCGACATCATCAACAGAACCATCGAGGCAAACGGTTGGGGCGACACTATCCAGCAGGTGTCGAGCGACTACAACCAGCTATGGGACGAGACCGTGACCCGGTTCCAGGCCGGCGAGCCCGTGCTGGCATACACCTGGAGCCCGAGCGCTTACATCGCAGAGCTCATCTTCGGCGACGACATCGTGTGGATGAGCCTCGAACAACCGTTGCCCGAACAGGTCGGGGCGGCCTTGCTACCACCAACTCACTGCCCCGGTCAACCCTGTGAGACCGGGTTTGCCACCGCCGACATCAGGGTTGCCGCAAACACCGCATTCATGGACCAGAACCCGGCGGCAGCGCGACTCTTCGAGCAAGTGGGGTTCAACCTCATCGACATCGGCCTCCAGAACCTCAAGATGCGGGCCGGAGAAAACACACCGGACGACATCTCGCGGCACGCCGCGGAGTACGTCGCCGAGAACCGGGGCGTCATGGACCTCTGGCTCGATGAGGCGCGGCGGGCAGCTTCGTCCTGATCGACGGCAACAAATCGGCCACAAGCCAGGTTTGGCGCTCGCGAACCGCGTAACCTGCTCTCCGCGGCGGATCTGAAGTGGAGTCGAGCCCGGCCACCAGCCGGGCCGGGAGGCAGCGACCGGATGATGGATTTTTCGCAAATCATCCAGATCATCCCTGAGGCCGATCTGTTGTGGGTGATCACCGCCACGGTGCTGGTCTTCCTCATGCAGGGCGGGTTCCTCGCCCTCGAAGCAGGGTTCACCCGGTCCAAGAACGCCATAAACGTCGCCATCAAGAACATGGCCGACTTTGCCATCTCCACGGTCGTTTTCTGGACTTTCGGCTTCGCCATCATGTTCGGGCCCACCATGGCCGGCTGGATTGGCGGCGGCGGCTTCCTGCTCTCGTTCGACGAGACCAACGCCTGGCCGACGGTTTTCTTCACCTTCCAGGTGATGTTCTGCGGGACGGCGGTGACCATCCTGTCCGGAGCGGTCGCCGAGCGGCTGCGCTTCGGCGCCTACCTCTTCCTCGCCCTCTGGGTCGCCGGATTTACCTACCCGATCTTCGGGCACTGGGCCTGGGCCGGGATCGACGTCGGCGAGTCGTTCGGCTGGCTGGCGAGACTGGGCTTCATCGACTTCGCCGGTTCGACCGTTGTGCACAGCGTCGGCGGCTGGACGGCGCTCGCTGTGCTCATGGTCATCGGATCACGTACCGGCAGGTTTCCCAAGGATGGCCCGCCCCGCGCCATCCAGCCGAGCAACCTGCCGCTGGCCACCCTGGGTGCCGTGCTGCTCTTTGTCGGATGGCTCGGGTTCAACGGAGGAAGCACACTCGGGATCGGGCCCGACGTCGGTCGGGTGATCGCCAACACCGTCCTCGCCGGCTCGACCGGCCTGGTCGCTGCCCTGCTGCTCGGCTATTGGCTGAGCGGTCGTGCCCACATCGACTACGTGCTCAACGGCGCTCTCGGCGGTCTGGTTGCGATCACCGCCGGAGCCTTCGCCGTGGATTCGGTGGCCGCGGCGGGAATCGGCGCCATCGGCGGCATCGTCGTCGTCTTCGGCCTGCTGCTGCTAGAACGAGTCCGCATCGACGATGCAGTAGGGGCCATCCCGGTTCACCTCATGGCCGGGATCTGGGGCACGTTGGCCGTGGGGATCTTCGGCGAGCTCGAAATCCTGGGCACCGGCCTCAGCCGCATCGAGCAGATCGGGGTCCAAGCGCTCGGCATATTCGTGTGCTTCCTCTCCACGTTCGTCACCACCTACCTCCTGGTGCGGGCGATCAACCGGGTTCGGCCGCTGCGAGTGCCTCCGGAGGCCGAAGAGGAGGGCCTCAACGTCTACGAGCACGGCGCCACCTCCGAGCTTGCCGACTTCGTCGACACCATGGAAACCCAGGCCGAAACCGGTGACCTATCGATGCGAGCTCAGGTCGAGCCATACACCGAGGTGGGCCAGATCGCCACCGGCTACAACCTCCTCATGGCCAGCCTCCAGACCAAGGAAGTCGAGGTTCAGGAGCAGAAGGAACACCTCGAGGAGCGGGTCGAGGCTCAGACATCGGAGTTGCGCGGCGTCAACGCCGAGATCGGGGTGGCGCTGGAGCAGCTCAACAGCACCGATACCATCATTGAGCGCTGGGCAACCGACGGAACCGTGCTGGAGATGAACCAGTTCGGGCTGGACACCTTCGGTTTCACCGCCGATGAGGTCCTCGGGCGTCCCGCCATCGAGTCGTTCGTGCCAACCGACCCCGAGCTGCTCGGGCAATGGATCAGGGTCGCAGACGAGATGGCCGCCAACCCTGACCGGAGTGTCGATTCCGAGCTCCCGTGCCAGATGAGCGACGGATCGCCGATCTGGATCGCGTGGCGCAATCGGCCCATCACCGATGACGACGGCAATATCGTCGAGATCCTGAGCATCGGGATCAACATCACCGCGCGCCGCGAGATGGAGGAACAGCTGACCGCGGCCAAGGACCGGATGGAGGAAGAGCTCAACATCGGGCGCGACATCCAGATGAGCATGGTGCCCGTCGAATGGCCCGCCTTCCCGGAGCGTAAGGAGTTCTCGATCTACGCCACGCTTCAACCTGCCCGTGAGGTGGGTGGTGATTTCTACGACATGTTCCTCATCGACTATGACCATCTCTGCTTTGTGGTGGCCGATGTCTCCGACAAGGGGGTGCCGGCTGCCCTGTTCATGGCGGTGAGCAAGACGTTGATCAAGTCGCATGCCGTCGCCGATCTCTCGCCCGCCAGCATCCTGACCGCGGTCAACAGCGAGCTGGCCGAGCACAACGAGTCATCGATGTTCGTGACGATCTTCCTGTGCGTCCTCGACGTCAGGACCGGCCAGCTGGTCTATACGAACGCTGGCCACAACCCGCCCTACATCAAGACCAGTGGCCACGGGCTCATCACACTCGATCAGCGTCACGGTCCCGTCGCCGGAGCCGTCGACGGCGTGGCCTACGGCGAGAACCGGGAACAGCTCGACTCGGGTGACTACGTGATCATGTTCACCGATGGTGTGACCGAAGCGATGAGCCCGGAGCGGGAGCTGTACTCCGAGGAAAGACTAGAGGAGCTACTCGAAGGAGCCGACCTGGTCTCCACCGAACATGCCATCGACTTGATTTTTGACTCGGTCGTCGAGCACGCAGACACCGCCGAACAGTCCGACGACATCGCGATTCTCGCTCTCGCTTTCGAGGGCATCCCAGGTGAGCATGCACACCGCCTCGACTTGGTCATCCCCAACCGGATCGAGGAGGTCGCCACCGTGCTCACCGGGTTCGAGGAGTTCGCCGCGTCGCACGGTCTCGACGACTCGATTCGTAGGACGGTGCTTCTGGTGCTCGACGATCTGGTCAACAACGTTGTCTCCTACGCCTTCCATTCAGCCGCCGACCACGACATCGAAATCAGCGTCGAGCTTTCGCCTCATCGACTCGCCATCACCATTGCCGACGACGGCATCCCCTTCAACCCCTTTGGCATCGATAGACCAGAGGTCGGCGCCTCACTCAAAGAACGGGACATCGGCGGCTTGGGGATCCACCTGGTGATGACCCTGATGGACGATTACAACTACAGCAGACGAGGGGGCAAGAACGTCGTCACTATCGTCAAGAACCTGGATCCGGAGGAGGATGGAACCACAGATGGAAATCACGAATGAGAAGGTCGGCGACGCAGTGGTCGCCCGGTTCGAGGGGAGCCTTGACACGACGACCGCAGCCCAAGCGCTTTCCCACTTCGACGCCCTGATCGACGACGGCGAATCGACGATCGTCGCCGATTTCTCCGCAGTCGACTTCGTCTCCAGTGCCGGGCTGCGGGTGTTGCTCGCTACGGCCAAGAAGATCGGCACATCGGGCTCGCTGCGACTCTTCGGTCTCAACCCCTCGGTGAGGGAAGTGTTCGACGTGTCCGGATTCAGCACCATCTTCGCCATCTTCGACGACGAGCCTTCGGCGCTCGCCGGCTGACCGGCGGCCAATGGATCGCGCCCGAGCCATCGATCAGGACCAGCGAGCGGGCCTTGCCTGGAACGTTGTGCTCCTGGTCCTGGCGCTGGTCTCGATCTTCATCGTCACGTTCGAGCTGGCGTTCGTTCACCAGCCGCGCCTGCTCACCTCGATCGTCATCTATGCGATCGACGCCGTCTTCCTGGGCGGCATCTGGATCAGGACACGCACCTCGCCCGATGGTGCAAACTCGCGGGAGCTCTGGGGGCTCGGCATCCTCCTGGTGGGGAATCTCCCAATCGACATCGTGTTCTTCATCGGCGATGGCGAGCTATGGGGGATTTCACTGGTGCTGTGGGTCCGTCTGCTCAGGCTCATCCGCCTCGGAACGATCTTCGCCGTGCTGCGCCGCCTCGAGCGCTACAGCGGGTCGAACACCGCGGCACTGCGCATCCTTCGCCTCGTCATCGTCGTTGGGCTCGTCCTGCAACTGCTGACC
Source organism: uncultured Kiloniellales bacterium (assembly GCA_964195125.1). Classification (GTDB taxonomy): domain Bacteria; phylum Actinomycetota; class Acidimicrobiia; order Spongiisociales; family UBA5794; genus JACZST01. The sequence goes on from CAXMPL010000045.1 coordinate 6,529, forward strand.
TGCGTCTGGTATCTCATCCCCTTCATCCAGGACTTCCCTGACGACTCCTGGCCGGTTGTCGAGGGAGTCGCCGGCGAGGGGCGCGGGATGAGCTATCTCCTCTCCATGTACTGGGTCGTCACCTCCGTTACCACGATCGGATTCGGTGACATCGTCCCCGGCAATACCTCGGAGTACATCTTCGCACTGTTTGCCATGCTCATCGGGGCATCCCTCTTCGCCTACGTCATCGCCACCGGCGCCTCACTGATCAGCTCACTGAATCTTTCCAAGGTCTCATTCTGGAATCGAGTCGACACCGTGGAGAGCTACCTCAGGGCGCGGAAGATCGATCGATCCGTCGGGGAGGAGGTGCGCCGCTACTACGAGTACCTGTGGGACAGTCA
>CAXMPL010000046.1:0-2193 GCA_964195125.1 uncultured Kiloniellales bacterium
CCGCGTATCGCATGTGGGGCACGAAGCCGCTTGGCAGCTGGGCAACGAACACCGCCTCGAGCTCACGCACCGCCCGCTCATCATCGAGCGTCGCCCAGGCAATCGCATGGAAGCAGCTGTCCCACAACCAGAGGTGGGGATACACGTGCTCGTTGGGATACGAGTAGCCGCGCGCTTCGTCCCACGCTGCTTCCAGGATCTTCGCCGCTTGGGTCCTCGCCTCGGCGAGGTTGGGCTCGCTTCTCATCGTCAGGTGGGATTCCGGTCGGCGTCAGTCGTCGGCTGGCACCCACATCGGGCGTGGTGCTTCGATCCGGTCGAGGATCGAAGCGAACTCGGGGAACCGGTCGGTGTCTCCGGAATCCCAATCCCGCCATGCCGTGGTCAGCTCGTCCTTCGACCGCGCCACGAAGTTCCACCACATCGCGACCCGCTGTCCAAACGGCTCGCCGCCGATCAACATGGCACGGGCTCCGCTGTCGCCGGCCTCGATGAGCAGCTCGTCGGTCCCGGTTGGGATCAAACCCATGAACCCGGGCTCGACGATGGATTCGTTTACCTTGAGCACGCCTTCGATCGGGATCAACGCATACTCGAAGGTCGCGTCGGCGGGGATGGTCGCCTCGCCCTTGCCAAGCGAAAGCTCGGCCCCGATGAGGCGGGTGTCGGTCCTGGCCGGTGACGTTGCCTCCCCGAGGCTCCCAACCATGACGATCGCCTCGCCGGTGGCGAGATCCTTCCTCGGCAGCTCCCCGTGGTGTTCGAACGCCGGATCCCCGTGCCGGGTCCCGTCGGGCTGAGCGATCCACATCTGTATGCCAAGCACGCCGGGCGAGGTTCCCAGTTCGGCGTGGGCGATACCCCTCCCCGAGGTCATCAGGTTGAGCTGCCCGGGCCGGAGCGGCTGCTCGGTGCCAAGCGAGTCGGAATGGAGCGCCTCACCCTGCAACAGCCAGGTCACCGTGTGGAGACCGATGTGCGGGTGGGGACCGATCTCCATTGGATCCGGCTCCAGCGCGTCCGAGGGTTGCATCACATCCACAAGGCACCAGGCTCCGACGGTGCGCCTACCCTTCGTCGGGAGGGCGCGGACAACGCCGAGGTTGCCGACCTTGGCTACCCGGCTCTCCCTGACCTCGACGCTCCCGGTGACGGTGTCACCGACACTCACATCGTTGTCACTGTCTCGGATCGGGCCGCTCACGGCTGCCTCCCTCTTCGCTATGCATGCAATCGAGCGTAGCCGTCGGGAACGCTGAAACAGTGCGGAATCGCGGCACGATCAGAACCTGACGTCGAAGCCGGTCAAGGCTGGATCGGGCTCGACGATCTCCACTGCAACCGACTCGACCAGTGCTCCTGTTGGCCCGGCCTCGAGGAACTCCTGCAGCCGATCGATCGCATCGGAGGCCCCTTGGGCCCACACCTCGACCGACCCGCCCGGCAGGTTGCGAACCCAGCCGACGACGCCGAGCTGCCGTGCCGTGCCCCTGGTGATGTAGCGAAAGCCCACCCCTTGGACGAGGCCTCGCACTTCGGCGCGGATGGCGGTCAGCAGTGCTCCCGTGGTCGGTATCGTCTGGAGTATGGACATGGAGTATCCAGAGTTCGGCACGATCGTCATCGATGGCACCAGCTACAACCACGATGTTGTCGTCGATGGTGGCCTGGTGCGCAAGCGGAAGAAGGGTCCCTCCAAGAGGTTCCGCAGCGAATACGGGCACACCCCGCTGTCCGCCGGCGAAGACATCCCGTGGTCGAAACCACGCCTGGTGATCGGGACAGGTTTCTCCGGACGGCTCCCTGTGATGCTGGAGCTCAAGCACCGGGCCGAGCACAACGGCGTGGAGTTGGTCACCATGCCGACCGCGGACGCCTGCGTCCTGCTCCGCACCCTCGACGCCTCCGACGTCAACGCCATCCTGCATGTGACGTGCTGACCGGGTGTCGACACCGGAGAAAGTGACGGTGCGATGACCACTCCCGCCGGCGATGGAATCTTCCGGAAACCGCCGGGGAGGATCACGCGGCTGCTGTTTCGAGCGCCGCTCTACCTGTATCGAGTCGGTCTTGGCCGGATGCTGGGGCGGCGGACTGTGCTGCTCGAGCACACCGGGCGCAAATCGGGTCTTCCACGAGAGACGGTGCTGGAGGTCATCCGACACGACGACCAGTCCTTCGATATCGCCGCCG
>CAXMPL010000047.1:0-4683 GCA_964195125.1 uncultured Kiloniellales bacterium
GCACGACGATGCCGGTCTTCATAGCTGCTGCATTGGACATCGCTGGGGGGACAGGACTCGAACCCGTACTGGATGGACCAAAACCACCCGTGCTGCCAGTTACACCACCCCCCAGAAAACGGGGCACCTAGAGGTTAGGGCGGTCGATCCTGTGGGCGATCCTTCCTACGTATTTGTGTATTACGTATTACGGATTACGACGACGACGCTGGCTAGCGACCCTCGGGTTTCTGTTCGTCCACGACCTGCCAGCCGAACGAGACTGGCGACGCGGCGCGGGTAGCGCGGGCCTCGGGTGGAGCCTTGGTCACCGCGTCCTCGGCTTCACCGACGGTCGAGAAGTACCCAAAGAGGGCGGAACCGCTCCCGGTCATCGCCACCGGAATACCCCAGGATGCTTCGAGCTCGGCCCGCCAATCGTCGAGCGCGGCAACAACCGCTACCGCGGCCGGGTACAGGTCGTTGGCCAGTGCCGGGTAGTCGCGCAATGCGGGAGGAAGCGCAAACGCCGGGACGACCGGCCCGTCGGGGCCGCCGAGCTCATCCCATGCGGCATAAACGAGGGGCGTCTCCAATCGGAATGGCGGAACCACCAGTGCCAGAGCGAAACCCTCGGCATCCGGCTCTGGGGATACGAACTCACCGATGCCGGTGACGAGTGCGGTTCCGCCGACAAGCGCAAACGGCACGTCCGCGCCGAGATCGACGGCGAGTCGGCGCACCTCGTCGAAGGAGACGCCGAACCGACGCGAGGCGAGGATGAGCGCAGCCGCGGCGTCGGCGCTGCCCCCACCGAGCCCGGCACCGTCGGGTATCGACTTCTGCACCGTCACCTGCATCGGCTCCGACGATCCGGCGACCGCGCGCACGCTATCGGCCGCCGCCCACGCCAGGTTGTCTTCGTCGGCGGGGGCCATGTCGTTGGATACCACCACCTCATCGGCCTCGGCGTCGGCAACGGTGACCTCATCCAGCCAATCGATGGTTTGAGTCAGGCTGTGAAGCGGGTGGTAGCCGTCGCTACGCGGCGCCTCGACCTTCAACCCGAGGTTGACCTTGGCGCTGGCTCTTGCCGTGCTCATGTGGCGACGGCTTCAGCCAGGCGGACGAAATCATCCGGTGCGAGCTCCTCGGCTCGTCTGGTTGGATCGATGCCGGCCCTGTCCAACGCAGCCGCCGGATCGTCGAGCAGCGAGGCAAGGCTGCCGCGCAGCATCTTCCTCCGTTGCTGAAACGCAGTCACTGCCAGCGCAATGGCTTGCTCGGCCTTGGCCGGGGGCGCCACCCGCTGCAACTCCACGACGGTGGAGCCGACGTTCGGCTCCGGATAGAACACGTCGGGGCGAAGGGCAAAGGCCGCCCCACCCGTGGCGTGGAGGGCGGCCACGATGCTGGGAATCCCGTACACCTTGGAGCCGGGTTGAGCGAAAAGGCGTTGCGCGACTTCGGTCTGAACGGTGACCACGAACCGATCGATGCGTGGCGCAAAACGCAGCGCATCGAGCAGGATCCCGGTTCCCACGTTGTACGGGAGGTTGGCGACGAGCGCCCAGGGCTCGCCGCTCAGGGCATCCTGGAGATCGACCCGCGACGCGTCCTGGTGCCGGATCTCGACATTCGGCATCCCCTCGAGCACCTCGTGGAGCACACCGACCAGGCCGTTATCAATCTCGTAGACGATGACGGACGCACCAGACGCGGCGAGCTCAACCGTCAGGGTCCCGGTCCCGCCACCGACCTCGATCACCCTCGAGCCTGGACCGACACCGGAGAGCGCGACGATCTTGCGGATGATGTTGGGGTCGGCAAGGAAATGCTGTCCAAGCGTCTTGCGCGGGGTCAGCTCGTGATTTGCGAGCAACTGCCGGATGCGGGTCCGCCCCTGCGGCGTCGCATCAGGCACCGGCGGCTCTAGGCGGAGCCCCGCCGAACATACGGGCGGCGTGGGCGGTGGAGAGCTCGGCGACGGTTTCGATGTCGATCCCCCAAACCCCGGCAAGGGCGTGTCCATTGAGGATCGCCCATTCGGGGCGGTTTTCCTCTCCCCGATGTGGGTCCGGTGCCAGATACGGACTATCGGTTTCGACCAGCGTCCGCTCGGGTGGGGCTTCTGCGGCACCGCGGCGAACGGCGTCACCGGTGGCGAACGTGATCGGTCCGGCATAGGAGAAGGTGACACCGAGGTCGCGAAAGCGCTTGGTCCAGCGGGGTCCCCCGGTCCAGCAATGCATGACCGCCCGCTCCCCGAGTGCGGCCGATTCGAGGATGTCGTGGACATCGGCAAAGGCGTCCCGCACATGCACGATGACCGGGATGTCCAGCTGCACACCGAGCTCGACCTGGGCTGCAAATGCAGAGCGCTGCTGATCGCGGGGGGAGAGATCGCGGTAGTAGTCGAGGCCGCACTCACCGACGGCGTCGGCGTCGACGGCCAGTGCTGCGATCCGTCCCCGCTCGGCTTCCCATTTGCTGGCATCGTGCGGGTGCAGCCCTGCGCTCCAGCGGACCCGATCGGGATGCCGACCAGCGATGGCACGTGCTTGGACGCTCGTCTCCAGGTCGGTCCCCGGGCACATCATCCACGAGATCCCAGCGGCGACTGCGCGTTCGATGACGGTTGCCGGATCCTCGGCCATGAGGAACAGATGGGAGTGGCTGTCGACCCAACTGGTCACGGCTACTCCTCCTCGTCGATCGGCTCCATCTTGGCGTAGAGGGGGCCGAGGTCGGTGAGCTTGGTCCCTTCCGCGATCTCGGGACGCCGCCACGACGGCCCATGTTCGCCGAGCTCGACACCGAGTGCTCGCAGCACACTCGTGGTCGTGAAGGGAAGGTAGGGGGACAGGGCGACCGCGATTGCGGCGATGGCGTCGAAGGCGACCTTGAGGGTGGTGCCGGTTCGTTCCGTGTCGCTCGCCGCCGTCTTCCACGGCTCCCGTTCGTTCAGGTAGGCATTCACGGTCTGGGCGCCGGCCATGGCACGTTGCAGCCCCGCGCGCAACTTGACGGCTCCGATCAGATCGCCGACCTCACCGAGGGTGGCGTCGGCGTTGGTGATCAACGCAGCGTCTCGCTTGTCGACGTCCACGGCCGGAGGGACGACGCTGTCGAAATAGCGACCGGTCATCGCAACCACCCGGTTGACCAGGTTGCCCCACGTCGCCACCAGCTCCTCGTTCACCCGCCTCACCAGCTCCTCGAGGGTGATCTCGGTGTCGGAGGTCTCCGGGAAGTTGATCGCTACCGCATAACGCAGCGCGTCCGGCTCGAACCGCTCTGTGTACCAGCCGATCGACCGTCCGATGCCGCGGCTCGCCGACGCCTGCTCACCGCCGAAGGTGACGAACTGATTTGCGGGCACGTCTGTTGGCAGGTTCAGTCCGCCGTAGCCCATGAGCAGCGCCGGCCAGTAGACGGCGTGGAACGGAACGTTGTCCTTGCCGATGAAGTAATAGGACTCCGCGTCCGGGTCCTCCCACCACGCCTTCCAAGCATCGGGCTCGCCTGCCAGCCTTGCCCACTCCTGAGGCGCCGAGAAGTAGCCCATGAGCGCCTCCCACCACACATAGATTGTCTTGCCAGGTCCTAGATCGTCGACCGGGAGCGGGATCCCCCATTCGAGGTCGCGGGTGAAGGCGCGGTCGTGGAGGCCGTCTTCAACCATGCCGATGGCGAAGTTCAGGACGTGCGGCCGCCAGCCCTGGCGGGTGCGCAGCCATTCGAGAAGCGGCTCCTGGAATGCGCTGAGTTTCCAGTAGTAGTGCTCGGTTTGGCGGAGCACCGGCGTATTGCCGGTCAGTTTGCTCTTGGGGTCGATGAGATCGGTCGGGTCCAGGGTCCGCCCGCAGTTGTCGCACTGATCGCCTCGGGCGTGCACGAACCCGCAGTAGGGGCAGGTCCCCTCCACATACCGGTCGGGGAGGAATCGCCCCGCCTCGTCGTCGAAGAACTGCTCGGTCATCTCGCGGTACAGATACCCATTGTCGAGGAGTTTCATGAAGAAGTCCTGGGTCACCTGGCGGTGAGTGTCGGTGCCGGTGGTCGTGTACAGGTCGTACTGGATCCCGAGGTCCTCCCAGTTCTGGACGAACTCCTGGTGGTAGCGGTCCACGATCTGCTCAGGTGTCTTCCCTTCTTCGTCGGCGCGAACGGTGATAGGGGTGCCATGCACATCGCTGCCGGAAACCATCAGCACGTCGTTGCCAAGCGCCCGGTGATACCTGGCGAAAATGTCCGGAGGCAGGTAGGCCCCGGCGAGATGACCGAGGTGGCGCGATCCGCTTGCGTACGGCCAGGCGACGGCAACCAGGATCTTCTTGGCGGTGGAGTCAGGGTTTGCCACGGGCGGCGATGCTAGCGGTCCGCCAAACGGGCGACATGGGAAGCACTGTCACTTGCCGGAGCACCTCCTAAACTGCCTGATCAGACATTTCGACCCTTCCTGGAGGCTCCCGTGGAGACGGTGATGGTGCGCAAGATCGATGACCTTGGCAGGATCGTGCTGCCCGCCGAGACTCGGCGTCTGTTCAACATCCATGAGGGCGATCAACTCGAGATCAGCGTCGAGAACGGCGCCATCGTTATACGGAAGCTCGAGGCAACCTGCGTGTTCTGCGGATCGACCGAAGACGTCGGCGAGTTCCTTGGTAGGGGCATCTGTGGTGTGTGCCGGGGCAAGGTCGC
>CAXMPL010000048.1:0-6220 GCA_964195125.1 uncultured Kiloniellales bacterium
TCGTCCGCCTCCCAGGCTTGGTTGCGGAGCCGCCCGACCACGATGCCGTCGCAGTCGATGACGATGCATTCGTCCCAGCCGGCGTCGTAGGTGCGGCGCCGAGCCTCTCCGAGCAGCTCGTCGACGTCACAGGTTGGGACATCGGAGCGGGTGGCGTCGGACACCCGCTGCACCAGGGGAGCGGTGCCCTGGGTAGGGAGGCCCCCCGCCCTCCAGTCGGCGAGGCCAAGCACGTAGTCGTAAACTCGTTCGAATCCGAGGCGCTCGAGCCGGCACGCGGCTCGTGGAGACATGTCTCACAGCCCGTCGTGTCAGTACACCACCACGGGCTTGTCACGGCCGAGCACAGACACCGTCTCGGCGTTGAGGCGCCGCAACGGAATGCTGATCGCTCCCGGTATGTGCGACTCGGTGTATTCCCGCTCCGGGAGGACATCGATGACCTGGGCGTTCTCCTTGTCGATGAGACGCTGCAGTTCGGTGCGGTCGATAGAAGTCACCATGGCGTCAGGTTCCCGGCGACCCGGCGTGGAGTGCCTGCTCGAGCTGAGCAACGGAGGGGGATCCGGCAGGTCCGGTCTCGGTTTGATAGATCCGACAGGCGAGTCCGATCGGCGCGTCGCGATCGGCGAAGGGATCGCTACCGTCGACGAGTACGGTCGGCGACCCCCGGAACCCTTGCTCGGCGGCGGCTTCTGCAGTGTCGATGAGCTGATAGCGAACCTCGGCGTCGAGGCTGTGCTCGTCGATCAATGTCTTCAGATAACCGTCGGTGGTCTGCCAGTTGGCACAGTCGTCGAAGTACTGCAACGTGATTTCCATGTCTCTCCTCGCTTCAGATTGTCGAACCGCTCGATTCGACGATGTGGCACACACACGACCCTGTGGGCCAGTCGTCGGTCACTTCCTCGGCCAGGACCTGTAACCGCAGCAGCTCTTGACGCAAACCTTGCAGTTCGGCGATGCGGGTTTCGATGTCGGCGGCCTCGCGGCGGATCACGGTCCTCACTACCTCGCAGGGAGCCTGTCCCTGGGTACGAAGGTCGACGATCTGGCGGACGTCGTCGAGCGGGATACCCAGGCTGCGTGCCCGTTTCACGAACCTGATCAGGTCGACTTGGTCGTCGTGATAGACGCGGTACCCGGAGTCGGTTCGCTCCGGTTCAGGTAGCACCCCGCTTCCTTCATAGAAGCGGATAGCCGACGACTCGACGCCAGCCTCCCTGGCAGCTTCACCGATACGCATGTGTGCCTCCTTCGATGCCAATCCTAAACCTTCGAGTGGGTTGAAGGTCAAGACCCGAGTATCGGGCTCGGCACGATGGCGATCACGATGAACCAAGCCCCGACCGCGATCAACACATAGCCGCTCCATCGCCGTACCGCGCTTCCGGTCATGCGCATCGGCCGGAGCGCATCGGCGCTCACCGACGACACCACCACCGCCGCGGTGAACAGCAGCGCGGCAAAGACCAGTGCCGCGGTGGCGAACGCAGCGATCACCTGGGCGCTGGAGACGGTGAGGGAGTAGCCCGCCAGACCGGCGAGCAGCGGTCCGGTTCACCCAAACCCCGCCAGCAGGTACCCGAAGCCGTAGGCAACGTCACCCCGAGCCCGGCCCGACACACTCGAGGAGTCGAATATCCGGCTCGCCGAACCCGCCACCCGGTCGATCCATCGCATCCGAACACCGAACAGGTGGGCCTGGCGGAGGCCGAGCGCAATCAACACCAGTCCGATCGCGAGTCGAAAGACTCGCCCCGAAACGCTATCGAACTCGACGACGGAGGCGAGGGCGGCGCCACCGCCGGCAATGATGACGGCAAGAACGCCAAGCAGCGCGGCGGCACCGGCACCGACCCGGAGTGCGCTCAAGGCCGCTTCCCCTCTCGACTCGGTCGACCTGGTCACCAGGAAGGTCAGCAACAGGGGAAAGGAGCACGGGGAGAAGAAGGCGGCAAACCCGGTGAGCGCACCCAGGACCATCACTCCGGTTGCCGGGCCTCGCTCCGATCCGGCGAAGGCGACAAATCCAAGATACCCGGCAACGCCGACGACGAGCACACCGAGCACGACGACGGCGAACCGAAGCTGCGACCTCCGAATCAATGCTCGCTCGTCCATGCTCACCTCACGCCAGGGTGGTTGTCACCCCAAGGTACGCCTTCAAGCCGGTTGAAAGGTCAAGAGCCGGTTGCGGCGAGCACACTGCGGTACCGATCGAGCGCCTCCGACAGGTCGGCGAGCCGGTCGGGCCGAATCGTGTAGTAGCTCCACCGGCCACGCCGTTCCCGGTCCAGCACGCCGGCGTCGACGAGGGTCTTGAGGTGATAACTCACCGTGGATTGGCTGAGCGGGAGGTGGCGTTCGATATCGATCACGCAAACCGGTCCGGGTGCGGCGGACAGCAGGTGCACCACCGCCACACGGTGCGGATCACCAAGCGCTTTGAACCCTGCGGAGAGATCGGCGCTGATATTTTCGTCGATCGGTTCCGTTTGCAGAGCAACACAGAACGCAGTCTCCGTTGTGCACGTACACACGATCTGTCGGGTTTTGGACACTCCGGTTTCCTTCATAAGGAATAAATCGACGAACGTCGATGGTTTATTCCCATCGAAGAATATCGATGAACGGAGACTACCCGATGATCACCTGGAGCAGCTTCGACTACTCCGACTGAAAGGACATACCATGACCAACATCACGAGCGACTACGACACCGACTTCGATCTGAGCTGCTGCACGGTCCCAACCGACAAAGACACCGTCTCCGCCGGGATCGAGGACCTGCGCCGCGCCTCTGCAACCTCGCCTCAGGTGAGGGCGATGCGAGCTGCCGGGTTCCGGCTGCTTCTCGAAGAGGGCCGGCCGATCGAGGTCGAGGAGTGGGCGGCTGCAGCCGGGATCGAGGACGCAGCCATGCGCGAGTTGATGGAGAGCCCGAGGCTGGAAGGCCGCGTGCAGCTGGATGACGATGGTCGTCTCCTCGGGATCGCCGGGCTGACGGTTGAACCGAGCCGGCACCAACTCGACATAGACGGCACGATCCGCTGGACCTGGTGTGCCCTCGACGCGGTGGGCATCCTCGGCGCCCTCGGAGCCGACGGAACCGTCCGCTCTACCGATCCCCGCAGCGGGGACCCTGTTGAGATCCCCTTCACGGGCGGCAAGCCGGGAGGTGACACGACGTTGTTCATCCTTGGTGGGTACGACGGCGGCAATGTCGTTGAAGACTGGTGCCCGCTGGTCAACTTCTTCGCCACCCGCGACGCAGCCGAAGCGTGGGTGGAGGCCGAAGGACTCGAAGGCGATATCGTCACCGTCGGGCAGATCGCATCGGATGCGACCGACATGTGGCGCCCGGTTGTCGACCCGAGCGCGCCCCAGGTCTGCTGAGGAACGCCGGCCCGCGCCGGCAACGAGTGCGCTGCCGGTCGCTGACCCGGCAGCGCACTGCTGGTGGCTCGATGACGATCCATCGTCCCGGCTAAAAGGGAACGTCTTTTCGATATCTCCTATCTCGGAGGCTCTTGACACAAGAGCTGTTCCGGGCGACACCCGCGTTGCCGTCGGTGACCAGCGGTCCCGCCGCAGCCGCCTGACCTCGCCCGCTCATAGATGGAAAGGACCGACGTGATTGTCGCCGACCGGACAATGTGTCGATTTGAAACCCGCCTGTTGCGTTACCTCGAGTGATACCACCGAACACTGGGCCAAACATGAACCGCATCCTTTTCTCCATATCCGTCGTCGCTGCGCTTGCCTTTGCCGTGGCATTTATTGCTTCCGCGTCTGGCGGTGACCAGACCGTGGTCGCGACGACGACCACGCCGACCACGACGTCGTCGCCTCCATCCACAACCGGCAGCGTCGAGGTAACCGAGGGCCCCGTGACGCTCCCAGAGCAGCTCTTGCTATCCGTTGGCGACTGGGAGACGGATTGGACCAGGCGCACCATCGACCTCGACGAGCTATTGCTCGGCATAGCGACTTCCGATCCCCGCGACGTGATCGCACCGTTGGACTTCCCCCGGTACGAGTCGGTGGAGGAGGCCAGTCAGTGGCTGGTCGACAACGAGATCGGGGTGTTGTTCGAGATCGAAGGCGTCGCCCGCTTCTACCCGCTGCGCATCCTCACCGCCCACGAGATCGTCAACGACGAGGTCGGCGGCATCCCGTTTGCCGTCACCTACTGCCCGCTGTGCAACACCGCAGTCGCCGTCGACCGACGAGTCGACGGCCAGGTTTTGCGCTTCGGCGTCTCCGGGCTGCTGCGCAAGTCTGATCTAGTGATGTGGGACGACGTCACCCAGTCGCTGTGGCAGCAGATCACCGGCGAGGGCATCGTGGGCGCCCATGCCGGCACCCAGCTGGTGGTCCTGCCAACCGCCACCGTGACCTGGGGTGACTTCGCGGCGACGCATCCCGACGGCGAGGCACTTTCTCAGAACACCGGCTTTCGGTTCTCATACGGGAGCAACGGGTATGTCGGTTACACCGGCCGCGGCGGCCCGTTCCCCCAGTTCTTCCAGGATGACTTCGATGATCGCTTTCCGGCCCTGGCTCGGGTGGTCGGCGTCCGCATCGACGACACCGCCAAGGCGTACCCGTTCAGCATCCTCAGCGAGCTTGGTGTTGCCAACGACGAGCTGGCGGGGGTTCCAATCACCGTTTGGTGGGCAGACACCGGCGCCGTCGACAACTTCGACTCCGCGCGCCCAGGCGAGGGGCAGGTGATCGGCACCGGCATCGCCTTCCTCGCCGCGGTGGACGACCAGGTGCTGACGTTTGCGGCGGCAAGCCCCGACACCTTCGTCGATGCCGAAACCGGCACCATCTGGACCCTGTTTGGCGAGGGAATCGATGGCCCGCTGGCGGGCACGCAACTCGAAACGGCGGTGCACCAGAACGAGTTCTGGTTCGCCTGGTCTGCGTTCAACGAAGGCTCACCGGTCCTCGGCGACTGAGACTCGGCCCGGGCTATAGCGCCCGCTGGCGTCTCCGGTAGGCGGCGACGCTCTCCCTGGTTGTGCAGGAGTCCGAGCAGTGGAGGCGGGAGTGATTGCGCGAAGTGTCCACGAAGACGTCGTCGCACGTCGTGGAGGCGCATCGCCCGAAGCGCTCGAACCCGCCTTCGATCAGCGCCGTCGTCAACCCCATGGTACCCACTGCCCCCAGCCAGCGGGCCGGGCTGCCCCCTTCGGGTTCGAAGTGTAGGTGGGGCTCCCGCTCGCCGTGAACGCTCACCCTGGGTGTCGCCGAGACATCCTGCAACACGGCGTTGAGTGCGGCTGCCGCATCCCGCTCATTGGTCGCGGTGAACACCTCTCGCAGCCGGGAGCGGAGAGCACGGACCTCGTGGAGGTCGCTATCGGAGAGGCGCCGGTTCCCGTCGAACCAATCGTCGTCCCAGGCGTCGATAAAGGTCCCTACGTCCTCGGGCGTCTGCAGTGTGTCGTCGCCGGTCACCACGTCGATCGAGTTGATCAGCGCCACCGCCATCTGCACCGGCTCATCGCTGTAATGGGAGAAATCCATTTGACTCGCTACATCTCGTCGCGACTAGTGTAATGTATGTAACCAGTATAGCCCGTTACCGAAGGACCTACCGATGGTGGCAACGAAGACACCGGCCGAATCCCTGAGTGGTGGTGAGCCCACCGGTCGACCCCCTTCAAGTGGACTCATCGTTGGTGGCGCCCTCGCCGCCGTCTACCTCATCTGGGGATCGACCTACCTGGCGATCCGGTTCGGTCTGGAGGGGTTCCCCCCGTTCCTGTTGACCGCAATCCGCTTTCTGGTCGCGGGCGTGATCATGTACACCGTGCTGCGTCTCCGCGGGACTCCCGCTCCCAGCCGGCGCCAGTGGTGGAACGCCGCCAGGGTGGGAGCACTCATGCTGGCGGGAGGAGTTGGTCTCGTTGCCATGGCCGAAGACCTCGGCGTCGGCTCCGGTGTGGCGGCTGCTGCGGTGGCGGTGATACCCCTGTGGGCGGCGCTGGTGAGCGGGCTGTTCGGCCGGTGGCCGCTCCGTCTGGAATGGGTGGGTCTCGTCGCTGGGTTCGTTGGCGTTTTAGTGCTGGCCCGCGAGGGCGATTTCGTGTCCAACCCCGGCGGCCTGATCCTGCTGGTGATAGCGCCGATCTTGTGGTCGATCGGGTCGGTGTGGGGAACCCACCTCGATCTTCCCCGGCCTGCCATGGCCACTGCCGCACAG
>CAXMPL010000049.1:0-3675 GCA_964195125.1 uncultured Kiloniellales bacterium
GCGAGCGCCAGACTGAAGTCAGGTGCTGGTGGGCCATCTACCACCACCGGTGCTGTGGTCGCCGCGGTGCTCGTTGGTCCGGTCGTGCCAGGTACGTCGCTGACCTGTGGCACCTCGGTGGTCGATGACGAGGCGCTGGACGGCGGAACCGTGTCGAAGGTGTCTTGGGTGATCTGTCCGCTCCCGCAAGCGGCGGCGCTGACGGCAACAACGGCAAGGGCCGGCAGGAATCTCAACACGATCGTCACGCTAACTTCTTCGGCCCCGTAGCCGCATCACTCGATGCTTAACGTTTGGAGAATTCGATCGCCCGGTCCAGTACGGCGCGGGCGTCTCCGGAGTCGATCGCCTCCGCGGCGAGCTGGATCCCGTCGGTAAACCCGTCGGCGAGCCCGGCGGCGACGATGACCGGCGAGGCGTTGACCAGCGCGATGTCTCGCTTCGGCCCAACCGATCCATCGAGGATTCCGACGGTGATAACGACGTTGGCCTCCACGTCGCCTCCCCGGAGGTCGTCGAGTGACGCCCTGGCCACCCCAAAGTCGTCAGGGGTGAACTCGGCAACGGAGATCTCCCCGTCCTTGAGGCGGTGGATGGTCGAGGGTCCTGTGGTGGTGAGCTCGTCGAGCCCATCGTTGCCGTGAAAGACGAACGCTGTCTCCGCCCCGCGGTTCTTGAGCACCTCGATCATCAAACCCGCCATCCGGGGATCGGAGGTACCTACCGACAGTCGCTTGGCGCCAGCAGGGTTGGTGAGCGGGCCCAGAAAGTTGAACACGGTCCGGATCCCGAGCGACCGGCGTACCGGTCCGGCGTGGCGCATCGCAGGGTGGTATTGGGGGGCGAAGAAGAACCCGAAACCGACGGTGCGGACCATCTCCACGGTTCGCTCCGGGCTCATCTCGAGGTCGATCCCAAGCGCCTCGAGCAGGTCGGCTGATCCGGTCTTCGAGGAGGCGGCCCGATTGCCATGTTTGGCGATCTTGACGCCGGCGCCGGCAGCAACGAGCGCGGCCGTTGTAGAGATATTGAAGGTGCCGGACCGATCGCCACCTGTGCCAACGCTGTCGACAACCGGTTCGCCAACATCGACGGTGACCGAGGCCTCCGCCATCGCATCAACGAACCCGGTCATCTCGTCGGCGGTCTCGCCTTTTGCGCGCAGCGCCACCAGGAAGGCCGCAATCTGAGCCTCCGAAGCGTCGCCGGTCATGATCTCGGCCATGGCGGCATGAGCCTCAGCACGGCTCAGCCCATCACCGGAAAGGATCTGATCGAGCACGGTGGGCCAGGAGAAGTCGGCCATTCGACGCAGAACCCTACTCACGGAAGCAAGAGTGCCAGGCGCAGACCCAGGCCCAGGCCCAGGCTCGCTCCACTCGCCGAACGTGCCAACAAGTTCGCATCGATGCGGGCCAACCATCTCACCCAGCGCTTCATCGCGGCCGTACTGGCGATGTTCGTAGTCGCAGGGCTGTCGCTGATCCCGCCAACTCTCGCCATCGAACGCATGAACGTGGGTGAGATCGTCAGGGAACGGGCCGTGCAGCCGACCCGAGCCGGTTTACCAGTTGCTCAGCATTCGCTTTCGCTGCTGCTCGGTCGCTCCGCCCCAGACGCCGAAGCGCTCCCTGGTTTGGAGGGCATGGTCGAGGCATTCGTCGCAAACGGTGCAGATGGCACAGATTCGCAGCGCCGCACCTTCCGAATCGCGGTTCGTCGCGAAAAAGATGTCAGCCTCGGCATCACGGCAGGCGGCAAAAACCGCCCAGGGCCGTTCCTCCACGATGGGTGCAGCCAGCACCCGCAAGTCAATGGTTTCGTTGTTCATTGGTCGCCCTTTCAAGATTCACCCATATCAGACGTCGCCACGGGGTGATTCAGTTCCCGCGCGATCGCGCTAGTTCGCTCCGGTACACTGCCGCATCCGAACGCGGGGCATTCATTCGAAAGGGAAACGCCTTGTTGTACTTCGCTTACACGGCACGCATCGAACCGTTCAAGATGGCCGAAGTAGCACCGGGGGCGACCTTTGAATTCATCGCCCATCTCCAGGAATGGGCACTGGAGTTCCCAATCAGCGGCAACGGGTGGAACGGCGGGTTGCCCACGGTCAACCCGAACCAAGCGGACACGGTGTGGGGAGCGGTGTTCACGGTTCCAGACGACGAGATCGGTGCTATTGACGCCGTCGAAGCGGAAGAACAACGACACCGTGCCGTAGTCGAGGCGATCGATCGCACCGGGGGCCGCCATCAAGTGGCCACACACCGTGCAAACGACATCGGAACCAAACCACTGCACCCGGCACCGGACTATGTGGCTGTGATGTTGGCCGGGTCCCGACACTGGGAGCTTCCCGCCGGGTGGATCCTGCGGCTCGAGGACCACCTCGAGCCCACCGGGTAGGACCGCTGGGCGTCATCAACTGGGGAGGGGTTGCCCTCGGCGCAGCCACCGGGATCGTGGCCGCATTGCTGCTCAACCTTGCTGTCGATGTGATCCTGCCCTGGGAGTCGTCGGCTCCATCGATCATCATTCATTTTTCCGCCACGGTCGGCGCCGGGTACATCGCAGGCCGCTTCGCGGTAAACGGGCCTGCACACAACGGTGCATTGGCCGGTCTCGGTTTTTTCCTCTTCTCCGGCGTTGTTGCCGTGCTGACCGCGGACGGACCAACGCTCACGGAACTGGTGATCCTCGGCGCGGTCGGCGGTGTTCTCGGCGCAGCTGGTGGTGCCCTCGCCGACCGCCGGCGGACCGCCTGAGACATCGGAAGACGATCGCCGCCGCTACCGTTTACCGGGTGAGTTCGGGAGACGGCCGCGGCCCTCGGGTCGAGGAAAGTCCGGACTCCACAGGGCAGGATGCTGGGTAACGCCCAGGCGGGGCAACCCGACGGCTAGTGCAGCAGAGAGCAGACCGCCGATGGCCGCAAGGCACAGGCAAGGGTGAAACGGTGGTGTAAGAGACCACCAGCGGTCCGGGTAACCGGATCGGCTCGGTAAACCCCATCCGGAGCAAGGTCGAGCAGGGACAGGGTGGCCCGCCCGTTACGTCCCGGGTAGACCGCACGAGGCCGGCGGTAACGTCGGTCCCAGATAGATGGCCGTCCACGACAGGATCCGGCTTATGACCGGGCTCACACGTCGGGGCCCTCCGGGGCCCCGACCTTTTTCGGCCAACGTCCACGCCGCTCGGGAGACCACTGTGAAAAAGGGAGATCTCGCCCCAGACTTCACCGCCGTCGACCAGACCGGTGCCACGGTGCAGCTCTCGTACGTGCTGGCCGATGGTCCCGTCGTGTTGTTCTTCTATCCGAAGGCCTTCACCCCCGGCTGCACCAAAGAGTCATGCCATTTCCGTGACCTGGCCGTCGAATTTGCCGAGCTTGGGGCCCAACGAGTCGGTATCAGCGCCGACGACACTTCGATCCAGGCGAAATTCGACGCCGTGTATGAGCTGGATATCCCGCTGCTGTCGGACCCCGACCGGGAGATCGCCAGGCGCTATGGGGTGAAGCGGCCCGGGATCCTGCTCAACAAGCGCCAGACGTTCGTGATCGGAACAAACCAGCGGATCGTCGCCGTGATCGGCAGCGAGTTCAACATGGACATGCACGCCGACGCCGCGCTTGCGGCGCTTCGCTAGGCCGCGACCAATTCCTCGTCGGAG
>CAXMPL010000050.1:0-8684 GCA_964195125.1 uncultured Kiloniellales bacterium
GCCAACCTCGCCGCCTCGCGTTGGGTCACCCCCCGACTCAACGCACGCAACACGACATGAACCTTGGCCCACGGTGTCTTCGGATAAGCCACAAACCCTCCCCAGGTCATGGCTTGTTGCGATCACCACTTGAAGACACTCACATATATCGCCCTACCAACCCTGGGTTCGGGGAGGTGAGCTTCGGTGCTAGCCGCTGCGGATCTCGACCTCGTAGCCGATGCGGAGCTGGGCTACCCGGCCGGTGTCCTGGTCGATGCCTGCTCTGTCCCCGGCGCCGCGGTAGGTGGATCCGGTAGCCGCCGCTGCAGGAAGTAGGTTTGCAACTCGCCCTTCCCCCTGACTTCGATCCCACCGCGGGGCTCAAACTCGAAGCGATCGCGCAGCTCTTCGTAGACCACATGGGTCACCTGGATCCGCCCGGGCACGCCATGGGACTCCATCCGGCTGGCCGTATTGATGGTGTCCCCCCACAGGTCATAGCTGAACTTACGTTTGCCAATCACGCCGGCCACGACCGGTCCGGTGTTGATCCCGATCCGGAGCTGAATCCCATCGAACCCAGGAAAGGCGTGGCCGCTGACCACACCCTGCATGGCGAGGGCCAGATGGGCGGCGGCCGCGACTTGATCGGGATTGGAGCCCGGCAAACCGCCGACGGCCTGATAGGCGTCACCGATCGTCTTGAGCTTTTCCAATCCAGCCGCGTCGGTGAGGTCGTCGAACCGCGAAAACAAGTCGTTGAGCACTTCAACGACCGCGGCGGCCGCGACTTGCTCAGACATCGGGGTGAACCCGACGATGTCCGCCACCAACACGGTCACCTGCGGGATACGGTCGGCGATGGGTTCTTCTCCCTGCTTGAGGCGTTCGGCGATGTCGGCAGGAAGGATGTTGAGCAGTAGCGCCTCGGACTTCTGGCGCTCCACCTGGAGGGCCTGTTTCGCCTGTTCCTGTTCGGTGATGAAGAAACGCAACGAGACGGAGGTGATGAAGGCCACGGCCAGGAAGTTGAGGACGAAGAACGTGGTGATCACACCTGGCGGTATATCGGGTGCAGAAGCTGCCAACGTGCTGTCGATGAGACCCGAAAAAACTGCCAACACCGAGAACCCGATGAGCCACGGGCGCGCCCGCCCACCAAGGGTGTGGGCCATGAGCGGAGCACCGATCGCCCACAGCGCGACCGCGCTGCCGTTGGCGAATCCTCCAAGGCTCCATTGCAACAGGAACGGGAGAACGAGCCACATCCCAAGCTGGCTCATACGGAGGAAACCCACGCGCTTCGTTCGAGCCAGGACGATGAGCCCCGCTATGGAAACAACGCCATAGAAGATGGGTATCGCCGCCGAGATCGGCTGGCCCAGCAATCCATAGACCGAGCTCCACACCAGCACAAGAGGTGCCGTGATCACGGCGATCAATGCCGCCGTCGTCTTGTGGGCTCGCTCCTCGTCGGTGTCGTTCGGGCTTGCGCCCAGGTTGGCGATCCGCTCGCTCCAGGCCATCGGGCTACATGTTCCTGCGGTAGCGGCCGCCGACGGCGTACAGGGCATGGGAGAGCTGCCCAAGCGACGCCACCTTGGTGGCGTCCATCAGCGCTTCGAAGGTGTTGGCGCCCTCGAGAGCCGTCTTCTGCAACTGGTCGAGTGCTGCCTCGGCTTCCTTGGCATTGCGCTGCTGGAAGGAGTGCACCGCCTCGATCAGACGCTGCTTGTCCTGGTCTGTCGACCGGATGATCGTGTCGGGAATGACAAACGGGGAACCCTCCGGCGAGAGGAACGTGTTCACCCCGATGAGGGGAAGCTCACCCGACATCTTCATTCGCTCGTACAGCAGCGACTCTTCTTGGATCTTCGACCGTTGGTACATGCGCTCCATGGCCCCGAGCACCCCGCCGCGGTCGGTCAGCCGATCGAACTCAGCGAGCACCGCCTCTTCGACCAGGTCGGTGAGCAATTCGATGATGAAGCTCCCCTGCAACGGGTTCTCGTTCTTGGTCAGCCCGAGCTCGCGGTTGACGACGAGTTGGATCGCTATTGCCCTCCGAACCGACTCCTCGGTGGGAGTGGTGACCGCCTCGTCGTAGGCGTTGGTGTGTAGCGAGTTGGCGTTGTCGTACACCGCATACAGGGCCTGGAGGGTGGTTCTGATGTCGTTGAACGAGATCTCCTGGGCGTGCAACGACCGACCAGAGGTCTGGATGTGGTACTTGAGCTTCTGCGACCGTTCGTCGGCGCCGTAATGATCGCGCATCGCCTTGGCCCAGATCCTCCTCGACACCCTCCCGATCACCGCATACTCGGCATCGACCCCGTTGGAGAAGAAGAACGACAGGTTCGGAGCGAACGAGTCGACCGGCATATCGCGGGAGAGGAAGTACTCAACGAAGGTGAACCCGTTGGCCAGCGTGAACGCCAGCTGCGTGATCGGGTTGGCCCCGGCTTCTGCCATGTGGTATCCGGAGATCGACATCGAGTAGAAGTTGCGTATCCGGTGACTGTTGAAGTACTCCTGGATGTCGCCCTGCATCCGCAGCCCGAACTCGGTGGAGAAGATGCTGGTGTTCTGCGCCTGGTCCTCCTTGAGGATGTCGGCCTGCACCGTCCCCCGGACCCGTGACAGGACGTCGGCCTTGATCCGCTCGTATTCGTCCGGCGGCAGCACCTCGTCGCCGAGCATGCCGAGCAGCATCAGACCCCTCCCGTCATGGCCCTGCGGAAGGTCGCCGTGGTAGCGGGGCCGCTCCAGACCGCGGTCTTCGTACTTGGCCCGCATGGCTGCCTCGACGTCGTCGGCGAGCCCGTGCTCGACGATGTACCGCTCGCATTGTTGGTCGATGGCCGCATTGAGAAAGAAGGCCAGGATCATCGGGGCCGGACCGTTGATAGTCATCGACACCGAGGTGGCGGGATCGAGCAGGTCGAAACCGCTGTAAAGCTTCTTGGCATCGTCGAGGGTGGCCACCGAAACCCCCGAGTTCCCCACCTTGCCGTAGATGTCGGGCCTGATGTCAGGATCCTGCCCATACAGTGTCACCGAGTCGAACGCAGTCGACAGCCGGATCGCCGCCATCCCCGCAGACAGGTAGTGGAAGCGGCGGTTGGTCTGCTCCGGGCCTCCCTCGCCGGCGAACATCCTTGTGGGGTCTTCCTCGGTGCGCTTGAACGGGAAGACCCCTGCGGTGAACGGGAAGCGGCCGGGAAGGTTCTCCTGCATCCCCCACCGCACTCGATCGCCCCATCCAAAGAATCGAGGATGGATCACCTTGGGAATCTCGGTGCCGGACAGCGTGGTGGAAGTGGCCTCGACCTCGACGGTGTCGCCACGGACCTCGTAAGAGGCCCGCGATCCGCGGTACGCCTCGACGTCGGTGTCCCAACGGTCGAGCAGACCGGCGGCGTCGGGAGCGAGTTGGGCAAGGACACGGTCTCGCGCCTCGTGCACCGCCGGCTCGTCGACCTCTGCGGCAGCGATGGTCAGCGCCTGTGCCTGCACAGCCAACTCGGCTTGTTCTGTGACCTTGGCGTTGTAGTCGCGCACCACCTGCGAGATCTCAGACAGGTAGCGGACCCGATCCTTAGGCACGATCGAGCGGACCCCGCCTAGATCAGTGGGCAGGTCTTGGGAGGCAACAAGGTCATCGCCGGTGAGCTCGGCGACCGCCGCCACCACCACCTGATAGAACCGGTTGGTCCCTGCATCGTTGAAGTGCGAGGCGATCGTCGTGTACACCGGGAGGTCCTCATCGGCGACCTCGAACGCCTCGTGGTTTCGCTTGTACTGCTTGCGCACCTCACGCAGGGCGTCCTCGGCTCCCCTGCGGTCGGCCTTGTTGATGACGACCAGATCGGCGAAGTCGAGCATGTCGATCTTCTCCAGCTGGCTGGCCGCTCCGTATTCGGGAGTCATCACGTACACGGAGAGGTCGGAGTGGTCGACGATCTCGGTGTCGGCCTGCCCGATGCCAGATGTCTCCAGGATGATCAGATCGAAACCTGCGGCCTTGGCCAGATCGATGGCAGACGCGACGTACGGGGACAGGGCCAGGTTGGCTTGCCGAGTGGCCAGCGAGCGCATGAAGGCCCGTTCGTCGCCGATCGAGTTCATCCGGATCCGGTCGCCGAGGAGGGCACCACCGGATCGGCGCCGCGAAGGGTCGACAGAAATGATCGCCACCGTGCGATCCGGGAAATCGGCGAGGAAGCGCAGAACCACCTCGTCGACGAGCGAGCTCTTGCCCGCTCCCCCGGTGCCGGTTATGCCGATCACCGGGGTGTTGCGCCGCGAAGCCGCCAGGCGAGCCTCCGCCACTAGCGGGCCATCGGGGTCGTGCTCCACGGCGGAGATCATCCTTCCCAGCAGCCGCGGCGTCGCCGTGGTCAGGGTGGCGACGTCAAGGGTGGCGTCTGGGTCTACAACCGCGAAGTCGGCTTGCTCGACCAGGTCGTCGATCATGCCCTGAAGGCCGAGGGTTCGCCCATCATCGGGTGAGTAGATCCTGGTGATTCCGGATCGCTCGAGCTCCTCGCCTTCGGAGGGGAGGATGGTCCCTCCGCCGCCCCCGAAGATCTTGACGTTGGTGGCGCCGCCCTCGTCGAGCAGCTGGCGCACATAGTGGAAGAACTCCATGTGACCGCCCTGGTAGGAGGTGATGGCGATGGCCTGGGCGTCCTCGTCGATGGCGGCCTTGGCGATGTCGGCGGCGGACCGATCGTGGCCAAGGTGGATCACTTCGACGCCGGTCGCCTGCAGGATCCGGCGCATGATGTTGATCGTGGCGTCGTGCCCATCGAACAACGAGGTTGCCGTCACAATCCGAAGGTGATGGTTCGGTTGATAGGCCATATACCCAAAGGATACGACGCGTTGGTTGGTTCAGCGGGACGCATCCTGCCGAAAAGCGCCACCCACATGAGTGGCACCCCGGATCAGGGACGGACGGCGGAGATCAGATAGCGCACGAGCAGACCGTCGTGCACTGCGGCCAGCTCCTGGCGGCGGCTGGTCTGACCCTCGACGAACTCGTCGGCGCCGAGGAGGTCCTCGAGCTCGGCTGATTCGGTGTCTCTGGCCCGAATCGAGTCCGAGAGCGTCGCCGCGTACTCGTCGGTAACCTTGACGAGCTCGACGTTGTTGAATCCGGCCGCCGTCATGAGCGGCATGTAACCCGACTCGGCATCGATGTATTCGGGCCCTGCCTCGATGTCTCGGGCAGAGACGCCGTCAGCGACGGTGACAACGAAGAACGCCAGCGGTGCACCGGGCCTGAGGACCCTGTTGCAGGCTCTCAGCACGGAGAGCTTGGCGGGCAGTCAACACATGACGTCCGAGCTCGTCGCCGCATCGAACACTTGGTCCCGGATCGGGAGCAAAGCTGCAGTTGCGGCGATCACGGCGCCTCGCACTCCTTCGTCCCGCATGCGGCGGTCGGCTCTGCGCAGGCCTTCCAGCGGCAGGTCGGTGAGCACGACATCGCACCCGGTGGTGCGGGCGAGATGGATCCCCGGCCACCCCGCCCCGCTCCCGAAGTCGAGCAGAAGCTTCCCGGGCCCCAACTCGAGCAGGTCGGCGAGCCGGTCCGCTTGCTCGCGTGTCGTGTAGCTGGTCGCCCCGTAGTCGGATCCTGTCACGGTGCGCTCGATGCGGCGCATCACCGGCTCTTCAACGATGCGGTAGCGGGCGTCGAACTCCGCGGCCAGGTCTCTGGATTCTTCGGACATCGGCTCAGTATCGGCGACGAAGCGGAGCTTGGTCAATCAAAGCCTCGTTAACCTCGGCGCCAAGATGAGCGACCAAGACATGACCCAGCGCGCTTTCACCACGATCCTCGCCCACTTGGTAGCCGCCGGCCGGGCACCGCACTACACCGAACTGGCCGACACCCTCGACGTCGATCTGGACACGGCGCGGGAGTTGCAGCGAGATGCGGCGGCCGCGGCGCCAGCGGCCACCTGCTGGCTGGCTCACGACACCGACCTCATCGAGTCCTGGGCCCCGTTCAGCAATATCCCGACGCACTATCTGGTCAGCGTCGACGGGGTGCAGCAGTGGTACGGCCAGTGAGGCATGGAAGTGCTAGCCGTGCGCTGGCTGTTTCCTGGCCAAGAGGTCCAAGTCGAGACCCGCTGTCTCGATTGTGGGGAACCGATCCGGGTCGTGACTCGCGATGAGAAGATCATCGACATCGACCCCGAAACCGCGGTCGGCTACATGCCCTCCCCGTTCGCCAGATCGCGGGCCGGTTCTGGCGCTTTCAACTGAAGTCGGATGAATCTCTTCCGGTCGGAAGAACATGCCAGGAGATGGACCCTCTACTACCGCGACGTCGACGACTACATCATGCCGGTCTCCGACTGGGGCACGGTGTTCAGCGCCTCAATGTTCCAGAATCGGCTCGAAACCGACTACCTGGCCCATGCAGCGGAGTACCTCGCCGACTACCGGAGCGCGTTGCAGGCAATGGGCAAGTCCATCCCCGCCGCGGAGCGATTCCTGTCGACGATTCTGTTCACCGACATCGTCGACTCGACGGCCCGAGCCGCGGCCCTGCGGGACGCCGAATGGAGGTCGCTCCTGGAACGACACAACACCATTGTGCGCACCCAGCTCGAACACTTCTCAGGCACCGAGGTCAAGCACACCGGTGACGGGATCATGGCCACGTTCGACAGCCCGGCAGGAGCAATCCAGTGCGCGGTCGCCATCACCGAGCTCATACGCGAAATCGGCCTGCAGGTACGCGCCGGCATTCACGTTGGAGAGATCGAGGTTTTCGACGACGACCTCGGCGGTATCGCCGTCCACATCGGAGCGCGCGTAGCGGCCGCAGCCGGACCGAGCGAGGTCCTGGTGTCGAGAACCGTCAAGGATGCGGTCATCGGATCGAGTATCGACTTCGAGGATCGAGGCGTGCATCGGCTCAAAGGCGTACCCGGGCAGTGGGAGCTCTACGCAGCATTCCTACCGAGCTCGTAACCCCGCGGAGCTGACGTAATGCTACGTCGACCGGTCCGCTCGGCGATTTGACCCCGCCCCACGTCGGCGTGCCGCTACATGCTCGTCTAGCACCGCCGATCGTTCACCAAAGGCGCCGCTAGGTACGGGCGGCCGAGTTCTCCAGAATGGTCTTGAGATTCTGGGCGAAGCCGGCGTTGCGTCTGTTGGCCGCTCCGGTGACTTTCATGATCGCACCGACGAGTCGGAACATGCCCTCGGTGGGAATGCTCACCGAACGGGTGTAGATGGCCGAGCCGTTCTGCTGTTCGAAGCTATGGGTGAGCGTCGGCTTGAGTGGCCCTTCTCGCGTCTCGATCCGGATGAGGTGCGGGGGGTCGAACGCTGTGACCTCGCAGATGTATTGCTTCACGCCCATGAACCTCACCGTCCAGGTGACCGTGCTCCCCAGCTTGATCGGCGCCTTCGGCTCCGCCTCCAGAACATCCGTGTGCCATTTCGGCTCGTTCCGCTGATCGCTGACGTAGTCAAAGACTTCGGACGCGGGTCGGTCGATCTCGACCGTGTGGGTGGCCTTGATCATCGCTCCTCCTCCTTCCGGTGCCACACCGGTAGTTGACGCTGTGTAAACCTACTCTATGTGATAGATTTACACTGTGTCAAGTGGAGCCCCCTACGGCGACCCCGAAACCCGGCAGCGCATCCTGGCCGAGGCGTGGGAACTGGTTGAAAGGGGCGGCTCCGAGGTGACCCTCGCGGAGATCGCCAAAGGAGCCGGGGTGTCGCGGCAGGCGCTCTACCTCCACTTCGGGGACCGCTCCGGCCTTTTCGTTGCCCTGGTCGACCACGTCGACCTGAGCCTCGGGTCGACGGAGATCCGCGCCCACGTCTTTGGCGCACCCAGCGGAGCCGAAACGCTGCGGCGTTGGGTGGAAGCGTTGAGTTGGTACACCGGCAAGATCGACTGGCTCACCCAGATCTTGGAGTGGGGCCAGTACGAGGACGAAGCGCTGGCGGCGGGCTGGCGCAACCGCATGAATCGTCGAAGAGACCTGACGCTTGGCGTTGCGGAACGGATCGCAGACGAGGGCCGACTCGCCGACGGTTGGACGACCGCCGAAGCAGCGGACCTCATCTATGCCATCACCATGCCGGGACCTTGGCGAGAACTCACCCGTGAGGTCGGCTGGAGCGAGGAAGAGTATGCAGAACGTGTGTGGCGGCTGCTACAGACCTCTCTGCTGACCACGCCCGGTGAGTGAAACAGGAGGACGTCATGGCCGAGCCGCTGATCTACGTCGGAACACATGCAATCAAGCCGGGAATGCTGGACACTGCGAAAGCTGCGTCGCGCGAGCTAGTCGAGTTCATCGAACCCAACCATCCACGCATGATCCACTTCGAGGTCGACATCGATGACGACGCCCGTGAAATGACGGTCGTCCAGGTGCATCCGGACGCAGAGTCGCTGCTCTTCCACGTCCGATTGGCTGCCGACCGAATCAAGGCTGCATACGAATTCCTCGAAGCCACCACCAAGATCGAGATCTACGGGGCGCCCAGCGATGAGCTCGTCGAGTTGATCGATCAGATGCGGATGGAAGCACCAGTTCGGTTCAACACAGCTGTGGCCCGCTTTAGTCGACTCGGCTGACGCGGCGATCCGAGAAGGCTCTTACACCAGAGCGACTTCGGAGACCGCACGCTATTACCGGTTCTCGGACGCC
>CAXMPL010000051.1:0-7498 GCA_964195125.1 uncultured Kiloniellales bacterium
CAGCGTCGGATTCCGGACCCCTGAGCCCTGGGTTGGCAGGCGCGCTAGGCAGGTCCCCAGCCGCCACCCCCGGGGGTGAGTACGCGGAGGCGGTCCCCCGGCTCCACCTCGAGGGTGCACTTCGCCTCCAGCCGTTCGGCATCTCCGTTGCGAATCAGCCAGTCCTCCCCGGTCGACCCGGGCTCGCCGCCGCCGAGGCCCCAAGGTGCCAGCCGCCGCCGCTCGCCCATGAGCGACAGGGTGGCCGGCGCGAGGAATTCGATCTCCCGCTCGATCCCGTCCCCGCCCGCGTACTCGCCGTGCCCGCCGGAACCGCTGCGCAGCCGATACGTCACGATCCGGAACGGATAGTGGGTTTCCAGTGACTCAATGGGCGTGTTCTTGGTGTTCGTCATCCCGGTATGAATGCCGGACTGGCCCGGCAACCCGGGGCGGCCCCCCTGGCCTCCGGCGACCGTCTCGTAGTAGGCGAAGTCATCGTTCCCGACCAGCACGTTGTTCATCGTCCCCTGGCTTGCAGCCGGAACCCGGTCGGGGGCGGCCTGGGCGAGCGCACCGAGCAGGCTGTCGGCGATCCGCTGGCTGGTCTCCACATTCCCAGCGGCGACGGCTGCCGGGGGCAGTGCGTCGACGATCGACCCCTTGCGGGTCTCCAACGTGATCGGTCGATAACAGCCACCATTGGTAGGGATGGACGGATCCGTAGCAACGCGAACCGCGTAGTAGAGACAGGACAGCGCTACCGCTCGCACCGTGTTGATGTTCCCCTCGACCTGGGGTGCCGAGCCGGTGAGGTCGGCGTGCAGGCTGTCACCGCTGATCGTGACCCTCGCTGTGATCGCAGGGTCTGCCCGCCCGCCCCACTCCATATGGTCGACAAACGAATACACGCCGTCTGGCAGCGCAGCCAGGGCAGTGCGCATGCGCCGCTCGCCGTAGTCGAGCAGGGTTGCCGTCACCGTGCGCCACCGGTCGAGGCCCTCAGCCTCAATCAGCTCGGTCACCCGCTGCGCGCCCGCCTCGTTGGCACCCAACTGTGCAGACAAGTCGCCGAGGCGCTCGGCAGGGGTACGGGTTGCGGCCAGGAACGGTCCGGAGAACTCATCGAGCCACTCGCCGTTGCGAACCGCAGGAACGGGGGAAACGACGTGACCCTCCTCGTCGAGACGCGTCGCATGTGCCGGCATCGATCCCGGAGCATCGCCACCGACATCGGCGTGGTGGGCGCGATTGGCCACCCACGCGACCAGGTCAGCGGCGATATGGACCGGGCGGACAAGGGTGAGGTCGTTGAGGTGGGTTCCACCTGCGTACGGATCGTTGACGGCAAACTGGGTGCCGGGCTCAACGTCGGTGCCGAACCGTTCGAGGATCGCCCGCACCGAGGCGGGCATCGAGCCCAGATGCACTGGGATGTGCTCAGCCTGGGCCAGCATCTCGCCGGAGGCGTCGAACAGAGCCGCAGAACAGTCGGCCCGCTCCTTTATGTTCGGCGAGTACGCCGTGCGCCGCAGCACCGTGCCCATGTCGTCGGCGATCGAGCTCAAACGATTGCGGGCCACCTCGAGCGTGATCGGATCAACGCTCACCACGTGATCTCCAACGCCCCTGTGCGATGCACCTCGGCTCGCTCCCCTGCGCCGATCCAAGTCGTCGCCTCCCGCTCCTCGATGATCGCAGGGCCGACGATCTCGGTGCCGATCTCCAGGCCACTTCGGTTCCAAACCGAGGCGTCAACGGGGCCATCGTCGGTGAGTACGGTTCTGCTCCCGCCGCCAGCATCACCGTTCGCCTCCCAAACGGGAAGATCTTCGAAGGTGAACCACGCCGTTCCCACCGCCTCGGCGCGCACTGTAACTGCCTCGATTCCATCGTCTTCGCGGTGGAACCCATTGCGCTCGAGGTGGGCGGCGTTGAACCGTAGGGCAAGCCGAAACCAGCCATCGTCGGCCTGATATGGAACCGTTATTTCGTGTGATTGTCCCAGGTAGCGGACATCGACCATCGTGGTCACGGCTCCCCCTGGTAGCCGCTGCTCCGCCTTCGCCGCAGCCATAGCGACCTCCTGGTCCAACCCGCCATCGTGCGATCTGAGCAGCACACTCCTCGCCTCGTCGACCCTCGGAGGGCTGAGCAGCAGCCCGAGCGCGGAAAACACACCGGCGTGGGCCGGCACCACCACCCCACCCATCTCGAGTGAGCGAGCGAGGGTGGTTGCGTGCAGGCCACCTGCTCCGCCGAAGGCAACCAGCCAGGCACCCCGCGGGTCGACCCCCTGTTCGATCGACACGCTGCGCACTGCGCCGGTCATGACCTCTTCTACGACGCGGATCATGCCAAGCGCGGTCCGCTCGACGCTCAACCCGGCGCCGTCGCCGAGGCGTTCGATCGCTTGCGCGGCGAGGCGGTGATCGATTTCGAGCCGACCGCCCAACGCGGCGCCGGGCGCGATCCGGCCGAGCACGACATTGGCGTCGGTAACGGTGGCTTCGCTGCCTCCTTTGCGATAGCACGCCGGTCCCGGATCGGCGCCTGCACTCTTCGGCCCGACGCGCAGTGAACCGCCGGAGTCGATCCAGCCGATGCTGCCACCGCCGGCGCCAACGGTGTGGATGGCGGTCGACGGCATTCGGCAGGCGTACCCGGCCACGGCTCGCTCATAGGAGATTTCGGGCCTGCCGGCTTCGATGCGACATACATCCGTCGAGGTTCCACCCATATCGAAGGACACCACCCGGTCCCTGTCGAGGGCCGTGGCGAGCGCCGCTGCCGCAACCGATCCCCCAGCGGGACCGGAAAGGAGGATCGCGGCCGGCAGCCGTGCCGCCTGCTCGGTAGTGACGAGCCCACCAGAGGACCGCATCACACCGACTCGCTCGGCAATGCCTGCGGCCTGCACCCGCTCTTCGAGGCGTTTGAAATAGGTGGCGACAACCGGTTGGAGGTATGCGTTCAGCACGGTCGTCGACGTCCGCTCGAACTCCCTGAACTCCGGGGCAACCTCGCTCGACAGTGATACGGCGATGTCCGGTGCCGCGTCGAGGATTTGGCGACGAATCGACTGTTCCCGGCCTGGATCGTCGTATGAGTAAAGCAAGGACACAGCAACTGCCTCGTACCCCGCCAGGTCGGCGTCGTCGAGGTCCACGATGCGATCGGCTCGGCCCACTAATGGCTCTGGCCGATCGGCGAACGGATCGTACAGACTCGGCCGGTCCTGCCGGCCGATCTCGATCACGTCTTGATAGCCGGGGGACGTGACCAGCAAGGTCCTGGCCCCGGCTCGTTCCAGGAGCGCATTTGTCGCCGTCGTGGTCCCATGAAGAAAAGCGTCAACTCTCGCGGCGAGCCGCTGTGACCCGTTGACGACGGCATCGCTCTGATCCGGGGTCGTCGGCACCTTCGCCGTTTTGATCCCCCACCCATCCCAGGTCACGAGATCGGTGAAGGTGCCACCAACATCGGCACCGATGATCCGGCCGGTCACCATTTGAGTCCCCCCGGGGCCAGCCCAGCCAGGCTGAGTCCCGTCGGGGCCAGCGCACCCAGGCCCGCGATCCCCGGGCAGTGAGCATGGTCGCCACGGCTAGCCTCTCGGGCGATGGGCATCGAGATTTCCAACACGCCGAATCCCAACGCGCTGAAGTTCTCGGTCGGCGTCGACGTCGGCGGCCCCGCCACCTTTGTGGCCGGCAAGGAAACGGACGATCCGACCGGTGCTGCCCTCGTCGGCATCGAAGGGGTAACCAGTGTCTTCATGACCGCCGATTTCGTGACGCTGTCCAAGGTCCCCGAGGCATCCTGGGAGACGATCGCCCCCGCCGCGGCGCAGATCCTCGAGGAACGCTTCGGATAGCCGGTCCGGCAGACATTGTGACGGTGCCGATGGCGTTCCCCGCGTGCATGACGGCGAGCGTAGTGGGGAGGTTGGAACACGGGCAGCGGACGCGTGTGCGGGATCTCCGCCAGTCAATGGACCTTGAGGCTACGGCGAGACATCGGAGCGAAGCACAACCGGAAAGCGAGCCCCCGATGGGTCGTCGATGGTGAAAACCACCCTCCACCGGTCGCCCGAGCTAGTCGACTCGATCAGCATCGGATCCTGGGTGAACTGCCCTGCGTACTCGAGCGCCGATGCAACGGCACCCTGAGGGGCTTCGCCGAGGCCGCGCATCCATCCGCCTATGCCATGATCCACCGGAGCAGTGACCGGGATCGGCAGATCCCCGATCGCCGTCATCCGATCCCGGATCAGCACGATCACGTCGACCGCACGGAGCGGGCTCCGGTTATAAATGCCGTCGTCGCCCTCGAAGAGGCTGCGGAATAGCACGGTCACCACATAGCCGTCCTGATGTTGGCGTATGTCGTAGGCGCGAGCCCACTCGACGAAAGACACACGCCCGTCGCTCGTGGAGTGGGGCAGATCGGGCAGCGCGGCATCGGTAGCAAAGGCGGCTTGGAGGTCGGGAGCCGGGGACCCGTCGATGGTGAAGTAGTCGGTTACGAACCACTCGGCCCTGGCTATAGCAGCGAGCGTCGCCAGCGATGGGTCGACCGCCCTCAGGTCGGCTTCTGATAGCAGCGTGGTCGTTGTCGTGAGAACAGGCGACGCCGCAGTAGTCACGGTGGGGACGGGTTCCGAAACGCCTTCGCCGTTGCGGTGACCTTCGAACCATCGAATGCCGGTGAATCCGACGACAACGGCAACGATTGCTGCGGCGGCGAGATAGAGAGTGCGCCTGCGGCCGTGACGGTCCTGCTCTACGAGCATTGACCACGGGATCTCCTCGTGCTCTTCGATGGTCACGGCTCCGGGATGGTGAGGTGCTGGCCCGGCAGAATCAGGTTCGGATCATCGCCGATGACTGACCGGTTCGCCTGGAAGATCCGCGGCCAGAATCGAGCGATGTCGGCACTGGTCGGTCTGTGACCGCCCGAGTCGGTCAGCGTCGCCGCGGAAATACGCCATAGCGAGTCGCCCCGCTGCACTTCATACATCGCAGCTTCCGCAAGGGACGCCGGTGCGGGTATCGGCTGATCGGAAAGACGGACCAACGGGGGCAACGGCTCTGCGGACGCTTCCTGCGGTCTCGGAGCTGCCCACATCCCGAGCACGGCCAAAACCAGCGTGGCGATGGCCCGGTGCGGGACGACGGTGACCGCCATGGCCTCCAATCTTCCGGGGAACGCTCGAACCAGGTGCGGGATCTCCCGGGCGAGCCAGCCACCCAACCCCACCCCAGCCACCGCGGTGCATACGACCGTCGCCGGTTCCATGTCTCGAACGTACAGATAACCCGATGTAGAATCAAGAGGGCTGAACTACCTTGCGAAGATGTTTCTCTCCCCTGTTGGTGGGAGGACCGCCCGAAGGGCGGGGAGGGGGGCTACACGGTCAAGCCCCCTCCGTCACCGGCTACACCGCTGCCACCTCTCCCAAAAGGGGAGGAAACGGGTCCGGGGACTCGGTGATCCACGACTCACGACTCGCGACTCTCCTCAGCCTCCGATGTAGGACATCTCCACCTTGGGAAGGCCGAGGGGGATCCCTGAGCGCTCCTCGCTGTACCGATCCTCACGTCGTTCCCACATGGCGGTGATCAGCTCCGTGATCTCGTCATCGGAGGCACCGGTGCGCAGCGGGCCGCGCAGGTCGGTGCCGCCGGTGGCAAACAAGCAGGTGAACATCCGACCCTCTGAGGACAGACGGAGCCGGCTGCAATCTCCGCAGAAGGGCTCGGTCACCGATGCGATCACCCCGATCTCCCCGGCGCCGTCGAGATACCTCCACCGGTTGGCGACTTCACCGGGATGGGACCCAGGGAGCGGCTCGATCGGCCACCGATCGTTGATAGCGGCGACGATCTCGCGGGCGGGCACGACGTCGTCCATCCGCCAGCCGTTGGAGGTGCCGACGTCCATGTACTCGATGAAGCGCACGATATGGCCTGTCCCGCGAAAGGCGTTGGCCATGTCGACGACCTGGTCGCCGTTGATGTCGCGCTGAACGACGGCGTTCACCTTCACCGGGGTCAACCCGGCGGCTGCCGCGGCATCGATTGCCTCCAGGACACGGGCGACCGGGAAGTCGACGTCGGACATGATCCGAAACACGGTGTCGTCGAGCGAGTCCAGGCTCACCGTCACCCGGTCCAGGCCCGCCGCGGCCAACGCGGGCGCCTTCTTCGCCAGCAGCGATCCATTGGTGGTGAGGGCAAGATCGTCGATCCCGTCGATGACGGCAAGCTTTCCCACAAGATCCTCGATGCCGCGGCGCAACAGCGGCTCTCCACCGGTAAGGCGCACTTTCTGGGTGCCAAGCCGGGCAAAGATGCGAACAACCCTTTCGATCTCCTCGAAAGTGAGCAGCTCCTCGCGGGGAAGGAACACGTAGTCCTTGCCGAAAACCTCCCGGGGCATGCAATAGGTGCAGCGGAAGTTGCATCGATCCGTCACCGAGATCCGGAGGTCCCGTAGCGGCCGATCCAGGGTGTCGAACAGCATGGCTGCAGGGTACCCAGTTCCCAGACCCCAGTTCCCAGTTCCCGGCTACCCGCTACCAACGGCTGGCCATTGGGGCTCGGAGTCGGGCACAATCAAAACCTATGCAAAACCTTCCTGAGCTGCGTGTGGTGTCTCTTGCGAAGATCATGCCCCACGAGAATGTCGACCCCTTGCGGGTCGACCGATTGGCGGCACGAATCAGCGCCGAGGGATCACAACTCAATCCGATGGTATGTATCGAGGACATCAGCGGTCGGTTCGTATTGCTCGATGGGGCAACGCGAACAGCGGCCCTCGGGAACATTGGTCTCGCCTATGGAGTGGTCCAAGTCGTCGATGCGCGATCCATCGCTCTGGAGACGTGGCACCACGTCGTTCGAGACGCCGCTCCGGAAGCCGTTATGCGCCATTTCGAGGACAACCCAAACCTCATCCTGGCGGACGATCAAGGAACGCCTCGTATCACGACCGTCGACGGCGGCCGGTTTACCGCACACAGCGACCGGCTGACCCCCAACGGCGTGCTTTCCGCGCTGGTGGATTGCTACATCGGTCGGTGGAAGGTGAATCGGGTGGTCGACCCCGATCTGGACAGCGTCGCCTCGTTCTACCCCGACTGGGCCACCGTCATCGAATTCCCCACACTCACCATCGATGACGTGATGAAGGCAGCCCTCGGCGACGACCGTCTGCCAGCCGGGATCACCCGATTCATCGTCCCCGACCGGGCGCTTCGGGTCCAGGCCGACCTGTCGGTGCTGGCCCCTGGACCCCAGCCGGAGAGACAGGCGCTGCTCGACCGGCTCCTCGAAGAGCGGTCCAACACCGGCCGCATTCGGCGCTACCCGCAATCGGTGGTCATCTACGACGAGTAGCCGGTCGGAAGATCGCTACCGGCACCGGGCGGCGGCTCATCAAGGAGACAGCCAACCAAACCCTGGATCCATTTTTCCCGCTCTGGTTACGGCCCGCTCGGGCCACGGCTCCGCAG